>JAAZAH010000330.1 GCA_012514415.1 Sandaracinaceae bacterium | reverse complement strand
CTTGAGCCCGGCCTGAACGGCGGGGCGCGAACCAACACGCTCAAGCCACGCTTCAACCTTTGGAAGTCCTTCGAGGCTGATCTCGGAATATCCGTGTGCCGCGACCCAAGGATAGGTTGCGATGTCGGCGATGGAATATTCGCCCGCGAGGTAATCGGCCGCGTTCAGGCGCCCCTCGAGCACTTCGAGGAGCCTTCGTGATTCTTTTTGATAGCGCTCAATCGCATAAGGAATGCTTTCGGGGGCGCTCTTTAGAAAGTGGCCCGCTTGGCCCATCATGGGCCCAATGCCCGCCATCTGGAACATAAGCCACTGAATGACTGTGGTGCGCGCCTTGGGGTCTTTGGGAAGAAGGCGCCCGGTTTTCTCGGCGAGGTAAATCAGAATCGCGCCGGATTCAAAGACGATGAAATCCTCTTCGTCGCGATCGATGATGGCGGGAATTTTTCCGTTCGGGTTGATGGCCAAATATTCGGGCTTATTCTGGTTGCCCTTCGAAAGAGAGAGCGCATGAACGCGATATGTGAGGCCGAGCTCTTCGAGGGCGATTGCAACCTTCTGCCCATTCGGAGTGCCAGCGGTATAGAAATCGATCATAGCCCTCTCACTATAGGGTTCGCGCTCAAGCAGATCGAACGCTTCCCTAATCGGCCCGCATCGTGCACGATGCGTTGAGGCTGCGAATCGCACGGCGCGGCGTGGAGGCATCGGATGAAGATTCTGAGCGTAAACTGCGGCTCATCGAGCGTGAAGTGGAAGGTTTTTGAGCGCGGCGAGCGCGAGATTGCCGCGGGACATGTGGATCGTTTGAACGGCGCGCAGACCTTTTCCGACGCGCTCAGCGAAATCTTCGCAACGGCCCGCAAGGTGGGGATCGACGCCATCGCGCACCGTGTCGTCCACGGCGGGGAGGCCTTCGACTCTCCGACGCTGATCGATGAGGACGTCATCGGAGCCATCGAGCGCGCTATTGCGCTCGCGCCACTTCATAACCCGGTAAATCTTCGCGGGATTCAGCTGGCGCGCGACGCGTTCCCCGATCTTCCTCAAGTTGCGGTCTTTGATACGGCGTTTCACGCGACGCTCCCGCGGAGGGCGCGAACGTACGCCATCGCGCGCGATCTTGCTTTGAAGCACGGCTTTCGCCGCTACGGCTTTCATGGGGTTTCTCATTCCTATATCGCGAAGCGGGCCGCCGACTCGCTTCGCGCGAACCTCGACGAGCTGCGGCTCATCACCTGTCATCTCGGCAATGGGGCCAGCATCGCTGCCGTTGAATTTGGCCGGTCCATCGAGACAAGCATGGGCTATACGCCGCGCGAGGGGCTCGTCATGGGAACGCGTTCGGGCGATCTCGATCCATCCATCGTGCTCGAACTCCTTCGAAGCGGTGAGCGAAGTGTTGAGGAGGTCGAATCGATCTTGGATGAAAAGAGCGGGCTCTTGGGGCTCTCTGGATCGAGTCGCGATCTCCGTGACCTCGAGGCGCTGGCCGCGAGCGGCGACGACGCCGCAGGCCTCGCCATCGAGGTTTTCGCGCATCGCGTGCGGAAATATATCGGCGCGTACGCCGCGGTGATGGGGGGCGTGGATGCGATCGTGTTGACGGGCGGGATCGGGGAAAACGGGGCATCGATGCGGCGAAGAATCCTTCAGCGCTTCGAATTTCTCGGTCTCGTCCTCGATGAAGATAAAAATAACGCGCTTCGCGTAAGCGCAGAAAGCGATGTGGGCTTCATCCACGCCGATCACGCTCGAACGAGAGCGATCGTCGTCAAAACGGATGAAGAGAAGATGATCGCCCTTGAGGCGCGGAAAGTTCTCGAAGCACCTGCGCTCCCCGAGGCGCCGCGACCGATTCCGATCGCGATCAGCGCGCGCCATGTTCACCTCGATCGCGCCACGCTGGATGCGCTCTTTGGAGAGGGCGCCGAGCTCACACCGCGCTCGGAGCTCTCGCAGCCGGGGCAGTACGCCTGCGAGGAGAAGGTGAACCTCATCGGCCCGCGCGGAAGGATTGACGGAGTGCGGGTGCTCGGTCCGCTCCGTTCACAAACGCAGGTCGAGATTTCGAGGACGGATGAGTTTCGACTCGGAGTTGACGCGCCGATTCGGCCTTCGGGGCATCTTGAGGGGTCGGCGCCCATCACGCTTGAGGGGCCGGCAGGGACGGTTCACCTCGAGGAGGGGCTCATCTGCGCACTCCGGCACATCCACATGCACCCGGATGATGCCGCGGCGTATGGCGTCCAAGACAACGATGTCGTCGAGGTCGCCATCACCGGGGGCCCACGTGATCTCGTCTTCGGCGACGTTCAGGTGCGCGTCAATCCGAACTTTCGGCTCGAGATGCACATCGATACGGATGAGGGGAATGCGGCGGAGCTCTCGAGCGGTGCGGAGGGACATCTCGCCTACACCGCGGCTGCCGCCGGAGCGGGAATCTTGCGCAAGAAAATCGCCTGAGCGTGTTTCCTCCCTCGGCGAGCGCGCTGCGGTTCAGTGTTCGCCGAGGAAGCGGAGCACGACGTCGTTGTAGTCGCGCGGGCGCTCCTGATTCGGGGCGTGGGCTGTGCGCCGAAAGACGCGGAGGGCGGCGCGCTTCCCAATGAAGGCGCGAAGTCGGTGTGCCATCTCCACGGGGAAGACAGGATCGTGCTCGCCCCAAAGAATGAGCGAGTCGTGGACGATCCGCCGATCGAGGAGGCCGGGCTCGCCGATCCGCGCAATGAGCGCACGCATCACGGCCCTCCGCTCTTCGACGCGATCACGAAAATAGCGATTGAAGGCATCTCGTTTTGCAAAGCCCGGAATCGGAGGCGGGCGATACCAAGCGATGCGGAGGAGACGGTCCATCTCCTCTGCTGAGCGGGGGATGAGCAGATCGGCGAGCTCGCTGACCTTGAGTCGATCGACGAGCGCGGCGTGATCGGCGAAGGTCATGATCGGCCCCGGCGAATTCGAGACGATGAGCCGATGGACTCGTTCCTCGTAGCTCGATGCGAGCTCCATGGCGCAAAGCCCACCATAGGAGATCCCAAGCACATGAGCGGCTTCGACCCCGAGCAGGTCAATGAGCTCGATGAGTGTCTCGACTTGGTAATTGAGGTGAGGATCGGGGCGGGCTGCCTCACTCTGCCCAAAGAAGAGCAGATCCGGGACGATCAGGCGATAGCGCCTCGATAGCGGGCCAATTTGGCGGAACCACTGGAGCTGGGCATCCGCGCCAAAGCCGTGAATCAGGAGAAGTGGCGGTCTGGGATCGTCCGGCCGCTCTCTCGCGATCCATGCGTGTATGCGACCGTTACGGAGCGAGAAGAAACGCTCTTCGAGATCGGCGCGCCGGAAGATTCGGCTGATCAGCGCATTCTGTAGGCGGAGCGGTCCAAAATGCGTGAGCAATTCGTCGACGGCGCGCTCGATGCGCCCGACCGGTGTCCCCAGCTCTAACCCTTCGGCGTGCGGGGTTTCGAAAGCTCGGAGCTCGGTGCGGGCCTCATCGTTGAGCATAGTGAATGCGACGTCTCTCCTAGAGCATTTGATGCTCCATCATACGTTGGGCAAGGGCGTTCCGTTCTATCTTTGGATTCGCCCTCTTCCACGATTTATTAGGCGCGTTGTGAGCTGATGGAGAGGGTTTCGCCCGTCATATAGGACGCCAGATCGCTCGCGAGGAAGACCATCACATTGGCGATCTCAAAAGGCTCGGCGCCCCGGCCGAAGGCCTCTTTCGCTTCCAACGCTTCAAGGAGTCCGGGCGGAGTCACCTTGGCGAGGAAGGGGTGTTTAGCGAGTGTGGGCGCGACGCAGTTGATGCGGACGCTGCTCTCTTCGGCGGCTTCAATGGCCGCGCACCGGGTAAGGGCCATCACGCCCGCCTTGGCGGCCGCATAATGTGCCTGACCTTCCTGCGCTCTCCATCCAAGGACCGACGCGTTATTCACGATCGATCCCGTCCCCCGCGGGACCATATGATTCATCGCCGCTCGAAGGCATCGAAAGCAGCCATTGAGGGAGACATCGAGGACTTTCGACCACTGCTCATCGGTCATCTCGCGGACGCGGGCGTAGCCGCCGAGGCCTGCGTTGTTCATGAGCACGTCGATATGGCCCATCTTTTCGATCGCGAAGGCGAACATCCTCTGGACGTCCTCCTCGCTTGTGACATCCGCGACGATGGTATGCGGGCGGAGTCCTGTCTGCGCTTCGATTCCGTTCGCGGCTTCTCCAAGACGCCTTTCATGGATATCCGCGATCACGAGCGCGCTGGCGCCTTCCTCGGCGCATCGCCGCGCGACGGCATTGCCGATGCCGGTCCCTGCTGCCGCGGTGACGAGAACAGTCTTCCCTTTGAGCAGTTGATGCCCTTCGGGATAGGGGGGGGGCTTTTTCATACCTCAAACTTTCGGCATCCCGAGCGCTCGCTCGGCGATGATATTGCGCTGGATCTCGTTCGTGCCCGCGTAGATCGTATCGGATCGACTGAAGAGATACGCCTTCTGGAGGAGGTTCAACTCGTAGGGTGCACCCTCGGCGATATTCGCCTCGAGCCCGAGTACGTCCATCGCGAGCTTACCGAAATCACGATGCCAGTTGGACCAAGCCAGTTTTGAGATGCTTCCCTCGCGTCCGAGATCGGCGCCTTCTTGAACGGAAAGGATCCGAAGGGCGTTATAACGAAGGATGCGGAGACCGATATAGGCGTCGGCGAGGCGTTGGCGAATCTGCGGGTCGCGCGCGCGACCATTTTCCTTCGCTGCGCTGATGACGAGGTTCAGCTCGCGCTCGAATTGGGCCTGTTGGCCCAGCGTGGAGGCGCCGCGCTCGAAGGCGAGCGTGCCCATCGCGACCTTCCACCCTTCGTTGACGCCACCGACGACGTTGTCCTTATGCGTCTTCGCTCCGTCGAAGAAGACTTCGGCGAATTCCGAATCGCCCGTCATCTGTTCGATGGGCACGATCTCGATGCCGGGCTGATCCATCGGCACAAGGAGATAGCTGATGCCGCGATGCCGCTCGGAATCCGGATCGGTGCGGCAAAGTACGAAGCACCAATCCGACCAGTGGGCGAGGCTCGTCCAGATCTTCTGTCCTTCGATGACCCATTCATCACCGACGAGCCGCGCTTTGGTTTGAATATTCGCAAGGTCGGAGCCGGCGTTCGGCTCCGAGTACCCTTGGCACCAGAGCTCTTCACCCGAGACAATGGGCGGAAGGAAGCGCTTTTTCTGCTCTTCGGTCCCGAAATGGATGAGCGTCGGCCCAAGAAGCGTCTCACCGATGTGGCCGATGCGACCGGGGCCTCCGGCACGCACGTACTCTTCGTTGAAGATGACCTCTTCGTTGAGGCTCACGCCGCGACCGCCGTGCTCTTTGGGCCAGCCGATGCAGTTCCACCCTGCGCGGCCCATCACCTTGCCCCATTCGATGCGCTCCTCGACGAAGCTATGCTCATCGCCAGGGCCGCCACGACCCTTGAGCTTTTCAAAATCACCTTTGAGGTTGTCTTCGAGGAAGGCGCGAACCTCTCTGCGAAACGCTTCTTCTTCTTTGCTGAATGAAAGGTCCATGGTTCAAAGTCCCATCGCGCGGGCGACTCGCTCGCGGTGAAAATCTGCGTGACCGAGAAGTTCTTCGCTCGCTTTTGCGCGCTTGAAATAGAAATGCGGATCGTATTCCCAGGTGAAACCGACTCCGCCGTGAATCTGGATGTTCTCGCTCGCGCAGAAGAAATACGCGTCCGAGGCGTAGGCTTTCGCCGAGGAGGCGAGCTCGCGAAGGAGGAGGCCATCGTCCGATGCGGCGGCGACGTTCGCCGCATAGGCGATCGAGCGCGCGGATTCGACCTTCCAGAGCATGTCCGCGGCCTTGTGCTTGATGGCTTGAAAGCTCCCGATTGGACGTCCGAACTGTTTGCGCTCGAGTGAATAGGCGACCGCCATATCGAGGCAACGCTCGGCTCCACCGACCTGCTCGACGGCGAGCGCCGCACGTGCTCGATCGAGGATGGATTCGAGGAGAGCCGCTCCATCGAGATCCGCTCCGACGACGGCGTCACGGCCGACTCGCACGCCTTCGAAGATGAGCTCGGCTTCATTTCTGCTGATGTCGAGCGTGGGGAGCCGCTTCCGGGTCAGGCCTTCGGCATCGCCTGGCACGACAAAGAGGCGGATGCCCTCTTCACCTACGCTCCCCTTGGAGCGCGCCGCTACAATGACGCGATCGGCGCTCACGCCATCGAGCACATACCGCTTTACGCCGTGGAGGACGAACTCATCTCCCCGCTCCTCGAAGTGAGTCTCGATGGCGTCGATCTCATGTCGACCATGAGGCTCGGAATAGGCGAGCGTGAGCGTTTCTTCGCCAGCGGCGACAAGCGGTAGGATCTCTTCCTTCTGCGCGGCGCTCCCGCCAAGGAGGAGAGCGTTCACCCCGAGGCAGACGGTCGAGAAGAAGGGCCCACGATAAAGGGAGCGGCCCATCTCTTCGAGAATCGGCATGAGGTCGACCGCCGTCAGTCCAAGGCCATCGTATTCCTCGGGGATGAGGAGCGCGAGCCATCCGAGCTCTTCGGCGATGCGTCTATAGAGCTCCGCGTCGTAGAGCTCATCGCTTCCGAAGGCGGCTCTCAGCTTGTCGGTGGTGGACTCGACCTCAAGAAAGCGGCGGGCTGCACGCCCGAGTTCGAGCTGTTCTTCGTTGAATCTGAAATGCATGGTTTATCGATTGACGGTGGAAGCTTCGAGGAAGGCGGGGCGCTCACCGCCGCCATCGATCCGCACGCTCGCGCCGCTCATATAGCGGGAGCGGTTGGAGGCGAGAAAGAGGGCGAGATCAGCGATATCGTCGGGGGTCGCGAGACGTCCAAGCGGAACCGTCTTCGCGACGGCCGCGATTCCGTCTTCCCCGCCATAATGAAGATGGCTCTGCTCGGTTTCGATCATCCCGGCCGTGATGTTGTTGATGCGCACCTTGGGAGCCCATTCGACGGCGAGGCTTTGCGTGAGGCTCGCGATTCCGGCCTTTGCTGCACCATACGCCGCCGTGCCGGGCGAGGGACGCGTTGCGCTCACGCTGCCGATGTTCACGATTACGCCTCCCTCTTCTTGGCGTTGCATGATGGCGTTCGCCTTTTGCGAGAGGTGGAGCGGGGCGATGAGGTTCAGCGAGAGGATTTTTTCGTGGAGCGATGGCTTCGCATCGGCGGCGAGGACGAAGGGTGCACCGCCTGCGTTGTTCACGAGGACGTCGAGGCTGCCGCGTATCGCGAGCGCCGCCTCGATGACGGCGTCGATCGCGTCGAGCTCACGAATGTCCGCAGCAACGAAGATCGCCTTTTTCCCGTCCACCTCAGGGAGCGTCTCGGGCGCGCGTCGACCGCAGATCACCACATCGGCGCCCTCGCGTAGGAAGGCGCGTGTGATGCCGCGCCCGACGCCCTTGCCGCCGCCGGTGACGATGACCGTCTTCCCGCTGAACTCTCTCTCGCTCATGTTCCGTAGACCTTGACCGGCTTGAGGGCCTTCTCCATGAGCTCGTTCAT
Organism: Sandaracinaceae bacterium; assembly: GCA_012514415.1. GTDB lineage: Bacteria > Myxococcota_A > Polyangia > Polyangiales > Houyiibacteriaceae > JAAYBZ01. The sequence continues at coordinate 8,340 of JAAZAH010000330.1, read as the reverse complement.
CGCCGGGCCGATCTCCTTCGCATCCCAGCGGCGACCGATCTCGACAGTTTGATCGCGGCGGTAGCCGTCGAAGACCGTGATGGTGCCGCCAAAGACTTCGAAGATGCGGCCATTGACGTCGGCGGATTCATCGCTGCCGAGCCATGCGATAAAGGGCGAGACGTTCTCGGGGGCGTTTACATCGAAGCCATCCTCCGGGGCCTTCATCGCGTCGGCAAACACTTCCTCGGTCATGCGCGTTCGCGCGATGGGACAGATGGCGTTCGCCGTGACGCCGTAGCGCCCGAGCTCCGCAGCCTGAACGAGCGTGAGCGTGGCAATCCCGCCCTTGGCTGCGCTATAAGAGGCCTGTCCGACCGAGCCGAGGACGCCCGCTCCCGAGCTCGTGTTGATGATGCGTCCAGCGACCTTCTCGCCCTTCTTTGCCTGATCGCGGAAATAAGCGGCTGCATGGCGGCCAACGCAGAAATGACCCTTGAGGTGGACCCGCACGACGGCATCGAAGGCGTCTTCGTCGGCCTTGAAGAACATCTGATCGCGGACGAACCCGGCGTTATTCACGACGATATCGAGACGACCAAAAGCGTCGATGGCCTGATCGATCATCGCCTTGGCGGCGGACCAATCCGCGACGTCCGCGCCGTTGACCACGGCCTCTCCGCCCATGTCTCGGATGAGCGAGGCGACCTCATTCGCGGGCCCGTCGCTCGTTCCCTCGCCGTGGTTCGAAGCGCCGAGATCGTTGACGACGACCTTGGCGCCCTGCCTCGCGAGCTCGAGAGCGTGAGCGCGACCGAGGCCGCGTCCGGCGCCCGTCACGATGGCAACTTTACCTTCTAGAATTCCACTCATATCAATCCTCAGCTTCGATCGTTATCGTCGATCTCTTCGCCGCTTGGTTGGAGCTGCACCATCAGCTTTCCGCGATGGGAGCCGTCGAAGAGTCGCAAGAAGTGTTGGGGGGTGTGTTCAAGACCCGAGACGATCTCGTCTCGATGGACGAGCGCGCCGGAGCGGATGTGGTCCGCCAGGATCGCGCGCGCTTCATCGTAGCGTTTCGCGTAGTCGAGCGTGACGAAGCCTTCCATCCGTCCGCGTTTCGCGAGGAGCTGAACGTAATTCCGTGGTCCGGCTGGAGGCGTCTCTTCATGGATCTGGCTGATCGCGCCGCAAAGCACGATCCGCCCGCGGAGCGCGAGTCGAGCGAGGCCGATCTCGAGGAGCTCGCCGCCGACGGAATCGAAAAAGACATCGATCCCTCTGGGCGCGGCGGCTTTGAGCGCCGCGTTCACGTCTTCATTTTTATAGTCGATGGCGCAATCGAGGCCGAGATCTTCAAGGAGGAAGCGCTTCTTCTCTTCGCCGCCGGCGATGCCGATCACGCGTGCTCCATGGATCTTGGCGAGCTGCGATGCGACCATGCCGACGCCACCGGCTGCCGCGGTGATCACGACGGTCTCGCCGGGTTGAGGTCTGCCGATCTCGAAGAGTCCAAAATATGCTGTGAGCCCATTTCCGCCGAGAACGCTCAGATGCGCGGCTAGCGGGATGCCCGGAATGCGTTTGATTTCGCCCATGATGGCTTCGCCCCGGACGATGGAGCGCTCCTCCCAAGCTGCGATGGCTTGAACGAGCGTTCCCACCGGAAAGCGCGGGTCGCGCGACTCCGCGATGCGGCTGAGCGTGCCGCTCCGGATGGGCTCGCCGAGCGCAATAGGCGGCAGATAGCTCTTCTTATCGGCCATCCAACCGCGTATCGCGGGATCGATCGAGAGGAAGAGGTGCTCGAGGAGGATCTCTGCCTCCTCGAGCGGACGGAGAGACGCCGTGCGCAACTCGAAATCCTCGAGCGCGGGGATCCCTCGCGGTCTTCTCTTCAAGACGATCGATCGATTGAACTTCATTCAGACTCGCTCGATGATCATCGCCATGCCTTGGCCGCCGCCGACGCACATCGTCTCGAGGCCGAAGCGTCCCTTGCGCTCGGTGAGTCCGTTGATGAGGGTCGCCATGATGCGCGCACCGGTCATGCCGAAGGGATGCCCAAGGGCGATGGCTCCGCCATTGACGTTGAGCTTCTCGTAAGGGATGTTCAGGGCGCGCGCCGACGGGACGACCTGTGCCGCGAAGGCTTCGTTGATCTCGACCAGATCGATCTCGTCGATGGTGAGGCCGGCGCGGGCGAGGGCGAGCTCGGAGGCTTTCACCGGTCCGAGACCCATGATTTCAGGATTGAGCCCCGTCACTGCCGAGGAGACGACGCGCGCGAGCGGCTCGATCCCGAGCTCGTTGACCTTTCGCTCGCTCATCACGAGGACGGCTGCCGCGCCATCATTGAGCGGACAGGCGTTACCTGCGGTCACGGTGGCCGCCTCGCCCATAGAGTCCGCGAGCACAGGCTTCAGCTCGGCAAGCTTCTCCTTCGTGGTGCCAGGGCGCGGACAATCGTCGGCTTTGACGACCGTTCCATCCTCAAGCGTGTAGGGCGTGATCTCGCGCTCGAAGAATCCACGCGCGATGGCGGCTTCGGCTCGATTCTGGCTGAGCGCTGCGAACTCATCCTGGTCCTCGCGACTCACTCCGGCATGTTGCGCGACGTTTTCGGCCGTCTGGAGCATCGTCACATACATATCCGCGAGGCCCTCTCCCGGTGTCCACGGGAGGTTTTTGCCCATCGCGAATTCCTTGGTGCGTGCTTCGGCCTCGGCGAATTTCGGGTTCTTGGTGTCGGGAAGGCCGTCGGACTTTCCCTTGTCGAAGCGGCTCACGCATTCGACCCCGCCCGCGATGAAGATATCGCCTTCGCCTGCTTTGATCGCGTGTGCGGCCATGCGGATGGTTTGAAGCGAGGAAGAGCAATAGCGGTTGACGGTCGCGCCGGGAACATCGGGGAGACCGGCGAGCTCGCTGATCACTCGCCCGAGGTTATAGCCTTGCTCACCGGCCGGCTGAGCGCAGCCGATCAGCACGTCCTCGATGAGCGCGGGATCCAAGCTGGGAACCTGTTCGAGGAGCGCCTTGACCATGGCGGCTCCGAGGTCATCGGGGCGGACACCGGCGAGCGAGCCCTTGCGGGCTCGTCCGATCGGGCTACGGGCGACGCGGACGATATAGGCTTCGGACATCGTTTATTCCTGAATGAAGGGGTTTTCTTTGCTCTCGAGGAGCGCTGGGCGGATGATCTTTCCGGTCGCGTTGCGCGGAAGGGGCGCGGTGCGGATCTCCCATCGCTCGGGGATTTTATAATAAGCGAGCCCTTCGCGGACCCATTCGATGAGGGCTTGCAGATCGAATCGTTCGGGATCTCTAGGAACGACGATGGCTTTGACGATTTGGCCGAGATCGCGATCGGGGACGCCGATGACCGCGGATTCGGCGACGCTTCGGTGCGCGTCGAGTCGGGCTTCGATCTCGGCGGGATAGACATTTTCGCCGCCGCGAAGGATGAGATCGCTTCGCCTGCTCGCGAGGTAAAGTCTCCCATCCTTTAGGAGGCCGAGATCGCCCGTGCGGAGGAGGAGGCCGGGGCGGATCATTTGCCGCGTTGCCTCCTCGTCGTTGAGATAACCGCTCATCACGAGCGGGCTCCGAAGATGGACCTCGCCGAGCTCGCCTTCGGGAAGCTCGTTTCCATGCTCGTCACGGATGCTGACTTCGATGGTGGGGAGCGGTCGGCCGACGCTTTCGGGATCGACAAGCCACTCTTCGGCAGGATTGAGCGTGCCGAAGGCCGTTCCCTCGGTGAGGCCGTAGCCGATGCTGAACGTCTCGCGAAGCGAGGGGAAAACTTCACGCACCTTCTCTTGGAGATCGGGGGGGACGGGGGCACCGCCACCTCCGATCACGCGGAGCGAGCTGAGATCGTGCGCGTGAATCTCGGGCGCCTCAACGAGACGGCGGAGCAGCGTCGGCGTATAACCCCAAGAGGTGATTCGATGTTTTTCGATGAGGCGGGCGATCTTTGCGGACTCGAAGCGACCGCGCGGAAGGACGGCGTGCGCACCGCCTGCGAGGACCGTGAGGATGCCGGCGTGAAGGCCGGAGACGTGGAAGAAGGGGCTCGTGATGAGCACCGTATTTGGCGGCGCTTCGTCTCCCGGAGGGTGAAGAGCCGCGACGCGCGCGCCGTGGAAAAAACCGAGCATGAGCGCCGAGGTGACGTTGAGGTGGCTGTGAATGACACCTTTCGGGCGCCCGCTCGTTCCGCTCGTAAAGAGAACGAGGGCGTCATCGTCTTCGTCGATGTCGGCTTCGGGGAGCTCTGCGGCTTGGACGTCTGAGAGGTGGAGGAGCGATTCAAGACGAAGCACGGGCACACTCGGCTCGCTCTGAAGGCGCGCTAGGCGCGGCCCGTCGGCGAGGAGCAGTCTTGGCGCGCAAAAATCGGCGGCCCAACGGATCTCTTCCCCAGCCCACCAGCCATTCCACGCTTGAGCGACGCCTCCCAGGGCCTGGATGGCCATGAAGGCGATTGCCCATTCGGCAGAATTCGCACCGAGGATCGCGATCGCATCGCCTTTTTGGATTCCGTATTCGTTTCGGAGCAAGTGCGCGATCGCGGCGACGCGTCCGAAAAATTCGGCATGAGTGAGCGCGATCTCGCCGGTGTCGGTTTCAGCCGTGATGAAGGGGGCCTCGGCGTGTAATCGGGCTCGATCGAGGAGAGCGCGGAGCGAGGACGGTCGATTTTTGAAGAGCTGCAGGCGTTCACCGCGCACCTCACCGTCCTCGAGCTCAAAGGGAGCACCTTTGGCAAGAAGCGAGCTTTCGATCTCGACGAGCGCGGGATGGCGGAGCTTCATCGGTCCTAGGATCTACAACGAGATGAGGGAAAGTGAAACATGTTTCAGTTTTGGCAAGTGGGCGAGGTGCAGTGAAGTGGCTCCGCGCCAGTGAGGTGGCTCCGCGCCAGTGAGGTGGCTCCGCGCCGAGGTGTGTGCGTCTGCCGTCCGGGCGGAGGCGGCCGCGCCGTCCCGCCGATGTTGACGTTTGCGTTGGCGTTGGCGTTGGCGTTTGGAGGAGGTCCGGGCCGACCGCGCGCCCAGCCTCAGCCCATCCTTGATGCCTGTTCTTGCGGCTTGCAATTTGTTGCGCGAGGGCTTTAGGTGACTGCTTATGGCAGATTCGCTTCCTCCTTGTGGAATCTACCGCACGACGTCCGAGGTGGCGGGCGTCCCCGCGGGCCGGCTCGTCTATTTTCACAACCACGGAAATCCGGGGCCCGGCATTTATTTGCCGACAGGTTGGCGAGCGAATCGCGCCGAGTTCGCCGAGCGTGGTCGGACGCTCCGAAGCTTCGACGAACTTCAGTTTTTAGAGAGCCTCCCCCGTGAAGGCTTCTATCGGGTCAGAGAGCGCTTCTTTTGTTGCGACCGCCAATGCATGAGTTTTGACGAGGACCTCCTCGTTCAGCTCGGATACAACGGCGCCGCCGAGCCGATCGTTTTCACGCCCGAATGGCTGCCGGAAGGCCTCGCGCTTCCCGAACAAGGGATGAAGATCGAGCGCGATCGCCTCTCGAAGCTCGGCTTCCTCAAGGTCGCTTTCCGTCGCGAGATGCAGAGCGCGGCGAGCACCGTCATTCACTAGCGACGCACCAACGGTGGGCTCGCGCCGCGCGGACGGTGGGCAAGATCGCCTTGATCGCGCATTCGAGCTCGCTTATCCGCGTAGCCTCGGCCGCCGTCTCCGGTCTCCATGGGGCGACCTCAGTCCGCCTCCTCAAGGATGAACGCGCTCGACGCGCCAACGCCCGCCTTTTTCGAGCTCGATTCGAATTTCCTCTTCGTGCCGTCCTTCGGGCTCAATCGCCGCCCCGTCCTCATCGAGCGCTCGCCGCTCGAGAATCACCCTCCACTTCGCGCCGTCTCGCCGAGCGATCAGTAGATCGTCCGTGGGCTCATGTTCCGGCCCCTCATGGAGCCTCAACGTAAACCGGTGGAGGAAGCTCTCACGCTCGATCCCCGGCTCGAAGCCATAGAGATCGAGGTGAGCCGTCTGCGCGATGCCACGCCCACTGCCAAGATCCACCGGCTCTCCCTCATCCAGCTTCACGCCAAGCATGAACGGAGGGTCCGCTTCATCGAATTGACGTGGCTCCGACATCGGCTCCGCAAACTCTCCCCGAAGGCGCGCAGTCAGACGGGGATAAATGAAAAGAAGCCGCTGCGTTGCGTCCGCACCCTCGCGAACTTCAGCTGGAGTCCCGCTCAGATCTTCGGATGAATCGACCGAGTGGGTTTCGCCGCGTTCGGAAGGCAAACGCGTGTGCTCCGTCTTCGGCTCCTCCTTCTTCGCACACGCGCACAGCCCCAGCACGAAAACGACTGCCAAACACGCGGCGTATGATCTCCGGTTGTCGATAGTCTCCAGTATGTCTGCCCCGCGCGAGGTTGGCTAGAGTCCACATGGTTCGTCGAACGCTTCCGTATTGGGAAGCCCGGGACTTGCGCGGCATGTCCATACGAACGCCCCACCTTCTTCGAGCCGAACCAGGCTCCCTTCACCCCGATCCTCGCCAAGAGCGTGTGCTTCCTCGTCGAAGCCGTCGAGCCGCCCTCCATAGACGAGCGCATCGAGCTCGCGGCCATCTTGGTCGGCGAGGACGATGGCGTCCGGTCCGTTCTGGATGAATCCCGCACTCTGAATCCGAAGCTGCGGCACGTCCGCCGGGGCCTCCACGCTGGGTCCCGCGATCAATGCGAGCGCTTTCGGCGCGAGCTCGCCAAGCGTGCCGAGTTGGATGCGGCGATACACCTGATCGTTATCCCCGTTGAGCATTAAGACCACCAATCCCTCGAGGCTGACGGTCGCATCACCCAGGTTGATGAGCTCAATGAACTCAGCGTCGTCGGGTCCAGGCTGATCGTAATCGATCTCATTCAGCGCCACCCGGCGCGGCCATCGGCAGTCGTTTCCATCGCCGAGCATTCCCTCCGGACAAGGTCCGCATTCGTATTCAAGCTCGTTCGTCGCAATGCACCCTGCCTCCGGGTGACAAGGCGCATCGCGGCAAGGATCGCGCGGCGTCTGGCAGAGCATAGTGGGGTCGAGGGGCTCGAGGCTCAATGGCTGAAGCGGCCGCTCATCGCGCAATGCGCTGGCGGCCTCGGCCTCCGCGAGCAAGAATTCTTCGAGCACTCCGTCAAAAACCGCGCGTCGGCCTGTGCACGCCCCAAAGAGCACCAAGATAAGGACCGAGAGCGTTGGCGGAATCCCTCTGGATTGCATCCTTCGCGTCATACTTCTCTTATCGCGTGGAGGAGATGGGTCTTTCGTCCGTGGGCCCACACGCGGCTCGATGCTTCATGGGGGTGGGGCGCCGTCTCAGAGGCGCGGTGCGCCGCGTGTCGCGCGAGTCGGCCAATCCAAGGGGCGCGCAGACGATTCGCGCGCGAAAATCGATGGCGGCGAGCTCCGCTGCGAGGGATCGCGGCGCCGCGGGAGAGGCATCGAGGCGGGCCTCCGCACATGCCGCCAGAGATCCCCGATCTGCTCAAATGATTGCGTTCGCACGCAATCTTTATCGTTATCCGTCGATCTCTCCCGATTTCCTCGGTCGCTCCCCTCGGGGATTTCCCTTAAGGGAGGGCTGACAATCGTCTCGTCGTGACCCAAGTTGATCGTTAGGGGGAGAACCAAATGGCAAAGCTAGAGGACGATTTTTACATGAAGGCGAGGACGAGCCCGTCGCGCTATTTCCACCATCCCGAAGAAGTCCTCGATCATCCGGACCTATCGCGCGCTCAGAAGATCGACATCCTGCATGCTTGGTATCTCGACGCGACCAACCTCTCGGTCGCGGAGGAAGAAGGGATGGGCGGCGGAGAAAAACAGTACATCGACGATGTGCGGACCTGTCTCAAGATCCTCGGCGTCGGCAGCGAAAAGCTCCGGCCTTCCCCGACGAAACACGGTTCGAACCCGCCTTTTTCGACCTCCGGCTCCTAACTTTCTGCGCCGTCTCATCGAGAGGCGGATGCATGGCCGCATGAACCAAGCGCGCCGAGTAGACCGCTTTCGGACGAATTCGAGAGCCGCTGCGCCAAAGAGAGCAGTATCAAAACGAAAAAGAGGGTGAAGACGATTCGCTGTAGCTTTTGAGGCGGGACGTTCAGCGAATAGCGCACCCCGAGGTGAGCGCCGATGAGCGCCGAGCTCCCCAAGATCAGCGCGGGAACCACCGCGACGAGCCCCTTGGGCAGGAAGATCGAGAGCGAGATCAGCGTCGAGAGGACGATCGCGCTCAGCTTGAGCGCATTGGCTTCGAGCAGATCGTATCCAAGGCGAAGAAAGAAGAGGACGACGAGAAAGCCGATGCCGATCTGGATGAGCCCGGCG
>JAAZAH010000329.1 GCA_012514415.1 Sandaracinaceae bacterium | reverse complement strand
TCGTCGATGGCCTTGGCGACCAGCCCGGCGAGATCCGTATGCATGAATTGCCGAGCGGAAACGTTGACGGCGATCCGAAGATCGAGGCCGCGTTCACGGAAAAGTCTCGCCTGACGCGCCCCTTCCGCGATGGCCCAAGCGCCTGCCTCGTTCACAAGCCCCGTCTCCTCGAGAAGAGGGACGAATTCCATGGGCGAGACGACGCCGTGAACCTCGGAGGTCCAGCGCATCAGCGCCTCGGCGCCGATGAGGCGCTCGTCGCTCGTGCGCACCTTGGGTTGATAGTGAAGGACGATCTCGCCGTTCTCAAATGCAGCGGGGAGTGATTCGATGAGCGCGTCGCGCCGCTGTTTGGCCGCACTTCGCTCCACGATGACGGAACGACGGGGTGGAAAAACCGACGAATGACGGAGCCTTCCGCGCTCGACGGCATGACGGACGGCGCGTTCGATGCGGCCCGGCTGCGCTTCATCGCGGATGAGGAGGTCGATGGCGCCGAGTTGGATCGCTTCGTGCTCGAGCTCATCGTTCGGATCGCTAAGCATCGCGATGATCGGCTTCGCCTCCGCCTCGGCGGAGTAGCGATCGAGGAGGCGGAGCGCACGCCGTTCGCCCATCTCGACATCGAGGATCACGACGTCGTACGTTCCGTTCTGAAACTCGAGCTCACTCTCCGAATAACCGTGAGCGACCCGAAGCTCGAAGACCTCACGCGACATGGAGAGCGCGGCGGCGATCATCGGCAGATCCGAGGTCTCTGATGTGCAAAGAAGGACGCGAAGGTTATCGCGGCCACTTTCCATGCCCAGGTCGAATTCTGACTTCGGATTCGCCAATTCTTGTCCTGCCTTAGTTCAGGGAGGATACCTAGGGATCCTTGGCGTCGTCCAGTCCTTTAACTGCCGAAAGCCCCCGAAGTTGAGGGGCTTTCGCGCAGAAAATCGGTTAAAGCGCGAAGCCAAGGCCAAAAAACGCCGAAATATCGCGGTTATACATAGTGTGACCTTTCTTCGCGCTTGGTCAAATTCCTGACACTCGGCCGAAGCCCAAGCGGACTTCGTGACCGATCGGAAACAGCTTAGGGGGAATTTTTTGCAGCCGCGCGACCCGCGCGACGCCCCGAATAGACGCAATCTGCGAGTGAAAGACCGCTCACATATTGGCGTGAACAGATCCCGATTGCGTTTCTTCCGGCGGCATAGAGGCCGGGGATGGGCTGACGATCGCGATCGAGGACGGCGCCGCTCGCTTCATCCACAACGAGCCCACCGAGCGTAAGAGTCGGGCACGGAAAGCGCTTACTATCGATGGAGCAGTCGATGGCGTGGAAGGGGCCCTTCTCAATCTTCTGGAGCTGAGAAGCGGGCTTGCCGAAGGCATCCTTTCCGGACTCCACGCCTGCGTTATAAGCCGCGACGCTCGCCTCGAGCGCTTCGCGCGGCACATTGATGAGCGCGGCGAGCTCTCCGAGGGTTCGCGCCTCTTTGCGATTGAACCAAAGGTTTAGAAGCGCCGGTCCTCGTTGGAACCATTGCGCCCTTCCGGGTTTGCATTGCTCGCGGGCAAGCTTCCTCATCGGTTCGTCGATGATGAGAATGGCCTTTCCACCGTTTCGCTCGACCATCGCCTCGCCGACGGCGGCGCCGTAAAGCATCTCGTTGACGTAACGTTCGCCCTTTTTATTGACGAGGATGCCGCGGGTGAAGGCTTCGGGCGGGTTGATGAAGCGCCATGCGCTCACGCGCGACATGTTGTCGGCGAGTCCGTCGACGCTCTCGCCAAGGCGGATGCCGAGGCCGTCATCGCCAATGGTGCCGAGGGGCATCCCGGGGCGGTAGGCCGGAGCGTAATGCTCGACCATGGCGCGGTTGTAGATGAACCCGCCTGCGCTCAAGATCACGCCGCGCTTCGCTTCGATGAGGCGACGCACGCCGTGGCGCTCTTCCATTTCGCCGAGGCGCGCGTAGAGCGAGCGGGAGACATTGGGTGCGTAGTTTCGGAGCGCCATCGCGAGGCGGTAGATGCGACGCATCAGGGCGCCTTGGAGCTTATCCTCGACGGAGTGGACTTCGACGCCGATGACGTTCTCGCTCGAGTCGACGACGAGCGCCGTCACGCGCGAAAGCTCGCGAAGCTCAACGCCTGCCCTGAGGGCACTTTCACGAAGCGGTTTATAGAAGTTCTCTCCAGGGAGCCCTTTGCCCTTGGCGCGATGGCCGCGCGGCGCCGGCTTGGCAACGTCCGTATAGGGGGCGAAGCTCTCGTTGCCCGAATAGTAGAGGTAATAGTCGTCTGTGGGATAGGAGGTCTTATAGGGGCAGAGACTTGCTTCGAAGGGGACGCCATGACTGGAGAGCCATTCGAGATTGGACGCGCTCTGCTCGCAGAAATCGCGGAGCGTCTCCTCGCTCACGATCCCCTGCGTCTCGAGCTTCAGGTACTGAAACATCGCCTCGACGTCGTCTTCGACCTTGGCCTGCTTCTGAATGGACGTTCCTCCGCCGGCGTAGACGATTCCGCCGCTGATGGCCGTGGCTCCACCCCCTTCGAGGCGATCGAGCGCGATGACTGCCGCGCCGTTGGCGCGCGCCTCGAGCGCCGCCGTGACGCCGGCGCCACCAAAGCCAACGATGACGACATCGGTGCTCGCGTCGAAACGCTCTCCTTGTCCGAGTCGCACCGGGGTGGGGGCGGAGAGGGCGGGATCTTTTCTATTCAATGCTTCGCTCGCTGATTCGTTCATGGAGGTCACCTCAGGGCGCAACTAGAACATGTTTCACTTCACTCGTCGAGTCGAAGTGGTCCCACCGATGGCTGCGCGAGCGCGTGGCTGCCCGAAGCGCTCTCCATTCGCTCCTCGATCGTGGAGGGGGCTCCACGGACGCCGGGGGGACCGCCTCGCGCCTTCCGATCGCTAGAAAGTGCAGTTCCAAGCTGCACGGGTTATTTTGGAAGGCGTATTCCGAAGGAAAGATGCGCCCATATACGCGAAGCCCACGGCCGGAGAAGACGATGATGAATCCCAAGGCACCGCTCTACATACAATGCCTCGTTCTGTGCGCCCTCCTGCTCGTTTCATGCGCGAAGGGGCCGCCCACGGGTGAAAGAGGCGGGACGGATTCCACGGGCTCTGAGGAAGCTCAACCGAGCCGCGTCGTTCATGGCGGCGCGATCGAAGAGCTCGGCATCACGCCGCCCGACACTCCTTGGGAGGAGATGAGCGCCTTTGAGCGCGAGCTCTATATGGTGGGCAAGGTCAACCCGGTCATGGCCGAGCTCTTTCAGAATGCGAATGCGGAGCGCTACGCGAACTTCAGTTGCGAGACCTGCCATGGCGAGTCGATGCGCGAGGTCGATTTCAAGATGCCTGCGAAGGATCTCTTCCCCCTGCCCGACCCCGAAAGTCCGGCGTGGGCGCAGCTCGAGACGAGCTTCCCGGAGGTGATGCGCTTTATGAAGGAGGAGGTGACGCCTTCCATGGGAACGCTTCTCGGCATCGAGCGCTACAGCTGCATGCACTGTCATCCGGGCGCCGATTGAGCGAGGCGAGGGCGTCTCTTTCGCTCGATCGAACAAATTGAACGCAGCGCGCAGCGGCTCACACATCGGCCCGCATGCCGTTTGAAGCGCGTTTGAGACTCACCGCCTTCACCGATGAGGCCGCCCCTTTTCCTTCGCGAAGATTGGAGGAGGGAGGGGACTCAGCGCGCGTCTACGCCGAAAGGATCCCCGCTTCGCGCGCGATCTCTTTTACATCGGCGATGAGCTCGAGGATCTCTTGCGGTGAGAGGCGCTCTTCGGGCGCGAGCTGCTCTTGATGGCTTGCGATATAGAGTGCGGCAGCGTTGGCATCGCTGAATAGCTTTTGCGGGAAGCTCGTCCGGCTCAGTAGCGAAAACGAGGTGAGGAGTCCTCGGATGATCGATGCGCGGAATCCAGACGCCTCGAAGAGCGTCGCAACGCAGGCATAATAAGGAGTGATGACGGGGACATTGCCGTCGAGGATGGTGCGCACCTCGCCATTTGGTAAAGCGACCTCGGGATCGAGGATGACGATCTCGATGAGCTTGCCCTCGCCGGTGCGGCGCGC
>JAAZAH010000328.1 GCA_012514415.1 Sandaracinaceae bacterium | reverse complement strand
GGGATGGCGGCGACGAGGCCCATGGCCGTCGCGATGAGCGCCTCGGCGATGCCGGGGGCGACGACGTCGAGGCTCGCGCTCCCCGATCCGTGGATCGAGATGAAGCTCTGCATGATGCCCCACACGGTGCCGAAGAGCCCGATGAAGGGGGCCGTCGCGCCGGTCGTCGAGAGGAAGGTGAGCTTTGCTTCAAGACGCGTGATCTCTCCTCGAGAGGCGCGGCGCATCGCGCGCTCGACGCTCTCGATATCGCCCTCGGCCTCTTGTCCGCTCCCGCCCTCGCTGAGCACGCGCGCGAGCTCGACGTAGCCCGCGCGGAATTGCGCGGCGAGGGGCGAGCCCTCGAATTCATCGAGGCGATCGTAGATGCCCTCGAGGCGGCTCGTCGTCCAGCGCTTGCCGCTCTCGCCATCCCAGAAGGCCTCGAGGAAGCGCTCGCTCTCCTTTCGGACGCGCGTAAAGCGGACGTATTTGACGCCCATGATCCAGAAGGTCATCAGCGCCATAAAGATGAGCACGGCCATCACGGCCTGAACGACAAACGAGGCGCCGAGGACGAGGTCGAGCGGGTGAAGCTCGCCGTCCGGCTGGTGGGTGTTCAGGGTGACGAGATGAGCGAGGAGAGTCTCTTGCATAGCCCTTGGGGGGTTCGGCTGAGGAGCATAGCGCAGGCGGATCTCCCGCGCGATAGGCGAGAGCTACAGCCGGAGATTAGAACCTCGGTCAACGAAAATCATTCATTTTTTATGGGGAAAGCGGGCCAAGGCGCATAATTTAGGAGGCCGAGCTGGAAGATTTTGCTGGGAGGGCTCAGGGCCGAGGTTGGGGGAGCAGAGGGCGTGGATTTTTGTGGGGGTCTTCTTCTTGGAGCGGTTTGTACGGCGCGCGGCCCTCCTTTTTATCGGAGCCGAGACGCGTTAGAGTCCCGGCATGAGAATTGGCCTTAACTTCATCGTCTTTTTTGCGCTCTCTGGCTTTGCCCTGATGGGCTGCGGGGGCGGGGCGCCCGGCGAGGGCTTTCAGATCTGCGGGCCGGACGCGAAGCTGCCGACCGATCCCTTTCGGCTCGACGCGGCCAAGATCGTCGGCGATGAGCTTCACGTCGATGTCGGCTATGGCGGGGGCTGTAAGGCGCATGAGTTCACGCTCTGCTGGGATGGGAGCTTCGCCGAGAGCCATCCGGTGCAGGCGCGGCTCTCGCTCCACCACGAGGCGAACGGCGATGGCTGCGATGCCTATATCTCGGAGACGCGGAGCTTCGATCTGAGCGAGCTCCGGAGCGCTTATGTGGACGGATATCAGACCGAAGAGGGCGCGATCTCCATCACGCTCACGGGCGGCGAGCCGGCCGGGACGTTCCTCTACGAATTTTAGGATCCGCGCGGAGGAGACGTTTGAGCGCGCCGGGCGTTCGATCCGTCATAGCGAATTGATATCCTCCGCGCGTGTTCTGGATCATCATCATCCTCATCCTCTTTGCGCTCGGCGCGATGGGGTTTAAAGGTGCGCTCACGATCACGCGCGCGCTCACCGTCTTGATGGTGCTCCCGGCCGTCCTTCTCAGCCTCGCGCTCCTCGGCCTGAGCGCGTATGTGATGATCGAGCAAGGAGATACGAGCTTCGGCACGCTCTTCGCGTTCGGCTCCGCCGTATGCGGGACCGCTTTCTTTGGGTGGCTCTTGATCAGCGCGCTCCGCGATTAAACGGCTGAGCTTCGCGAGGCGCGTTTCGGGCGGATCTCCCCTACATCCAAAATCCGCAGCTGCTATCCTCTCGCCCATGAGCTCGCTCGAAGCCGGCGCTGAAATCAGCGAGACCTACCGCATCCTTGAGAAGCTCGGCGAGGGCGGGATGGGCGCGGTCTATCTTGCGGAGATGATCCGTTTGCCAAAACGTGTCGCCCTCAAGGTGCTTCATTATGCGGCCGATGAATCCGCGAAGGCGAGGTTCAGGCGTGAGGCCGAGATCGCCGCCGCCATCCGTCATCCCCGCATCGTCGAGGTGCTCGATTATAATTTTTTGGACGATGGCTCGCCCTATCTCGTGATGGAGCTGCTTGAGGGATACGATCTCCGTCGCCGACTCAGTTTCGGCGCGTGCGAACCCGATGAGGCCCTCGAGATTTTGAAGGATGTCGCCTCCGCGCTCGAATGCCTCCACCGCGAGGGCATCGTCCATCGTGACCTCAAACCCGAGAATGTTTTCCTCGCCAACGAGGGGGATGAAGTCCGCGCCAAGGTCCTCGACTTTGGCATCTCGAAGATCGTCGGCGCCGGGACCTCACTCACGGCCGAGCAGACGATGCTGGGGACGCCCGCTTATATGGCGCCGGAGCAGGTGACTGGGCAAAACGCGACGCTCGACGCGAAGGCCGATCAGTTCGCCCTCGCGGCCGTCGCCTACGAGATGCTCACCGGGCGCCCCGCTTTCATCGGTGAGAACGTCATGCAGCTTTTTCACCAGATCCTGCATGAGCCCGCGCCACCGCTCGACCCGGAGAGGCCTTCTCCCGCCGACGCCGTTTTCGCGAAGGCGCTCGCGAAGGAGCGAGCCGAGCGCTATCCGAGCGTACGCGCCTTTATCCTCGCGCTGAGTGAGGCGCTGTCGATTCCGATCGGGCGCTTTTCTGCCGTCGATCTCGATGGCGATACGGTCGCCGCGGCAAGCCCGGCCCCCGAGGCGATCGCCGAGGCGGGGAGGAGCGAGACGCAGCCTCGTGAGGAGACCTCGCAAGGCGAAACGCCGCGCTCAGAAGCACCGCGCTCCACCGGAAAAGCAAAGGCCGGTTGGCGGGTTTTTGCGCTCGCGGGGGCGCTTCTTCTCGCCCTTGCATTGGGGCTGAACGCTAAAAAGCAGCCCGTCGAAGCGGTGGAACGTCGGATGGAACATGCGTCGACGAAAGCGACGCCGTCCGCGCCCGGAGCCGAGGGGCAGCGAGCGCCCACGAATGCGTCATCCCCTGAGGAGGGCGCTACACGAAAGCTCAATGATGAACGGGCGCGGGACGAAGAAGCGGCGGGCGGCGAGGCGGAGAACGCTCAACGGACGCTTGAAGCTCGAGGTGGTGCGAACACCGAAGAGCCGAGCGCTGCCCAAGGCGATCGGGATGACGAGGGCGACCTCGAGTCTCGCCCGCCAACCGATCCCACTCGCGCTCCATCGAGCCCCGCCTCCAATGCACGAGCCGCCCGCTCGAAACCCAGTGATGCCGAGGCCCGCCGCCGCCTCGACGAGGGCGAAAGCGCACTGCGCGCGGGCGATGCCCAAGCCGCTCTCCGGCACGCCCGCGCGAGTATGGGCTACGAAGCTTCCCCTGCCGCGAGAAAGCTCCTCGTCAAGGGCTACTGCGAGCTGCGCGACCTCGGGAATGCGAAGGCCATGGCGCGCGGCATCCGCGGACGCGATCTCCGTGAGGCCAAGAGCTATTGCGAGGAGCGTGGCGTGAAGCTCTAGTTGTGGCCCTCGGCGTCGCTTCAAGGCCGTCTGCGCTTAGGCCGATTCGCCATCCGGGCCGAAGCTGAGCTCGATGCCCACTTCGATCGTGGGCTCGCCGTCCGCACCGACGGCTTCACGCCGCTCGGTAAATTCGATGGCGTATTCCTTCACACCGCCAAGCTTGAAGACGTGACAATAGTACGCTTCAAAGACGGCCGTGATCCACCCGCGAAGCTCAAAAGGAGCCCCCGTGAGCCTTCCCCGGACCACGGTGGCGTCCGAATGCTCGAGCTCAAAGCTCATGAAATCGAAATACTGCGCCATGAATTTCGTGAGACGCGAACTCACGAGGCGAGGCGAAAGGAGCGTGAGGAGCCATTTATAAACGCCGCGCACATCCTCTTCGGCTTGGTGCCGCGTTCTCTCGTACACGAAATCGTAGAAGGACATGCCGCTAATTTCGGCGCAGATGAGCCCCGCATGGGCGAGCGGAATCACATCGTAAAATGCCGAGGCGAGAAAGGTCTGATTAAAGAACTCCTTGAGACGCGGGTCCTCGAAGGCATCCTTCATCGCCTCGACGCCGCCGGGGAGGTTCTCTTGAACGTATTTCAGGTGACCTCGGTAGCCGTTGCCTTTGATGCGGAAGGGGCTCTCACCGGGAGCGAAGCGTAACCGACGCAACTCTTCACCATCGGTGATGAATGAATTCTTCGTTATCGCTCCCGTCACTCCACACAGCTTAGCGCAAAATCAGCGCACCACGAAAGGGCGGATGGACGATGTGTGGAAATGGGCGAGGGTGGATGCAAAAGCGATCGACGTGAAGCGTTCGATGCCCGCCCTCCGGAATGCGGCTTTTTGCCCTTGGGCCCGATTCGCGTGCTAAAAGCCCAAACGTGGCACTCGATCCTTCAAAGGCCGGCGAGCGCGCCGGTGAGCATCGCTTCATCTACGATGAGCGCGATATCATCCTCTACCATCTTGGCGTCGGAGCGACCGGTGATCGCAACCTCGATCTTCTATACGAAGGGCGCGGTCCCAAGGTGCTTCCAACTTACGCCGTCGTGATGGCCTTCCCCGCGGTCACCGAGCTCTTTGAGATCGCGATGGGCGGCGATCTCAGCGATATCGTCCACGGTGCGCAAGCGATCCGGGTTCATCGTCCCATCCCCCCAAAGGGTGAAGTGATCTCAACCGGTAAAATCGAAGGGATCTACGACCTACGCCGCCTCGCCGTCTCCATCCTCTCGACCGAGACGCGCGATTTGAATGGAGATCTCCTCGCCGAGACCGAGTGGGAGATCGTCCACCTTCGAGGCGGCGGGTTCGGTGGTGAACGCCCGCCCCGTAAAGAGCGCCCCAAAGTTCCCGACAGCCCGCCGCTCTTCGAGCGCGAGGTGGCGACACACCCCGACCAAGCGCTTCTCTATCGACTCTCGGGCGATCGGAATCCGCTTCATGCCGATCCGGATTTCGCCGCCAAGGTGGGCTTCGACCGGCCCATCCTCCACGGGCTCTGCACCTACGGAATCGCGGCGAGGGTCCTTGTGGATGAGCTTGGTGGCGGCGAGCCTCAAAAACTCAGGGCACTCAGGGGACAGTTCTCGAAGCCGGTCTTTCCCGGCGAAAGGCTGCTTGTCCGGGCGCATCAACTCGAAGACGGTGTGCGAGTCGAGGTTGAATCCTTGGATCGCTCCGAGATCGTCTTCGCGAGCGGCGTCGCCGAGTTTTCCCCTTGATGGCCGCGCGATGAAAGCTGCGCAATGAACCCGCAGGAGCTCCGCGCCCGCCTCGCCGAGGCAGGCTTCCATCTTTACGCCGAAGGTGGAGTCCGCGCCTACAATGAGGAGCTCCGCTCGGTCGATCCCGCTTTCATCCTTCCGGAGTTCGGGCGGGAAAATGCGCGTGTTGCGCTGATTGGAAATGGCGCTGAGCTTTACGATGTCATCCGATGCGCCGCGCGAAGCGATCGCGCGCTTCGGGAAAGCGCCGATCCCATCGACGATTATACAAAGAGCCGCATCGAGCGGATCGCGCTCGAGATCACCATCCCGCATGAGCTCCGCTTTACCTTCGATGCGCCGCCCAAGACCTTCGCAGCCGTGAGGCTTGCTCGAGCGCTCGGGCTCGCCGAGATGGGGCCGTCGATGTTGGCGATTCACCCTGAAAGGGGACCGTATATCGCGCTCCGCGCCGCCATTGTCTTCGATCAGGAGGGCCCACCCGCTCAGCCGCTCGATAGCCCGTGCGCGCGTTGCCAGCCGCGGCCGTGCATTCCGGCCATGAATGAGGCCGTCGCATCGGTGGGCGGTGTGAAGGCGATGAATCGCGCCAGCATCAAGCGCGAGGTCGAGGCGATGCTGCGTGCGCGCACGGCATGTCCCGTCGGCGCTGCTTACCGTTATCCTGAGCGGCTCCTTCGCTATCATTATCTTCACGATCCGGCGCTTCTCTTTGCGGAGTAGCACGATCGACCTGTCGTTCGGCGCGCTGCGATTTCGCTCAGGGCGCGGTGCGTGGAGCACGCGGCGATGGCTCCAACGTCGAAAATTTGAGCTCCAGTGGCATAGTGTGGGATAAAGTGTGCATGCGCGCCTTTTCTCCCATCACGTCTCCTCGGATCCGCCCCGAATTCCGCCAGCTTTTTGGGCTCGTCTTGTTGGTGGGCCTCCTCGCTTCGATCACTGCGCGTGCTGCCGCCGATGGGAGCTTCCAGAGCATCACCGATCTTGAGACGCGAGCAGATTTCGAGTCGGCCATTCCCCGCCTACATATGGACTTTCACGGTGCGGCGCGCCGTGAGGCCAACCTGACCGAGGCGCGCCTTCGCCCTTCGCTTGGCATCCGCCTCAACGATTGGGCGATCCTGCACGCAGGCTACGCCTGGGCACGCGATTTCTACGATCAAGGAGGCTCGAGGATCGAGCATCGCTTCTTCCAGCGTTTTACCGCGCGCTTTGCCAGCTATCGCGCCGAGCTCTTCGCCGACGCGCGCCTCGACGCGCGTTTCGTCAAAGGCATGCCTGGTGTGGGATTTGCGCTGAGCCTCTACGCGCGAGCTTCAATGCGCCTCGCCCGAAGCGATCTCCATCTCTTGGTCGAAGATCGGGCC
>JAAZAH010000327.1 GCA_012514415.1 Sandaracinaceae bacterium | reverse complement strand
GGCCACCACGACCGCTTGATAATGATCCTGCGTACCCGTGAGGTCGCGGAGCTCCAAATGAGTCACTCCTTCGACGCCTTCACGAATCTTCTCTTCGACGATTTTAGCTTCGATCACAGAAGACTTCTAGGATAGCCCACGCACGGAATCAATCCCACCCGCGGAAACGTCTTTAGAAACCTTGCCCCAGCACTCAACCCCAGCGCTCAACCTAGGTGCTGCTGGGTTCGAGCCGGATCGCCTTGAGCCGCGTGTTCACATCGCGTGCAAGCGCGCGCTTTTGGTCATTGGGCAGGCAAGCCTGAGCGCTGAAGAGCGCGAACGCAGCGAGCTCATGAAGGGCTTGGTGGAGGGCCTCGAGTGGCTGGTCGTAACGAATATTCTGCACGGCCTGAATCACCACGTCCGGATCGATCTGGCCGAGCTCATCCACGCCCTCACCGAGGAAAGGGGCATAGCCACTCCCATGGATCCATGCCTCGAGCGCATCCCTTGTCTGCGCGATTCCACCATACGTTGCGACGGCGACGAAAATGTCTTCGAGCACCTCATTGAAGCTTCCCACAAGGCTCCGCACGCGCTCTGGATCGACCGTCGGGCTCGATTGCAGCGAGACGAGACCTTGTTGTCGAAGATGGTAGACGGCCTTGGTCGTCGCGAACTCATCGAGCCCGAGAAGCATTCCGAGGTCCAGAATCGAGCGTTGCCCGTTCGCGAGCTCGAGCACCTTCTGGGCCGTCTCATCGAGCTCGCGCGGTTTCGCCCCCTCGGTTTTAAGCGGGCAAAGTTCGTTGCTCGGAATGAGATCGCGAAACAGAGCCATCTCATCGATGCGCTGCACACCCTCCATCAGGAGCGTCTGCACGGGCACATGGAGCGTATGCGGCGGAGGCGTCTGATCTTCGGTCGGCGCGAGGAATGCGTATTGACCTTCCGAGACGACGAGCGCCGAAAAGAAGATATGTTCCGCTTGCCGCTGAAGAAGCTGAAAGAGCGTGGGCGCCTCGAGAATCCCTCTCTGGATCAACGTCTCGCCGAGGCGTGGACTCTTCGTCCCCTGCTCACTCAGGATCGCATCAAGCGTCTCACGCGAGACGACGCCCGCGCGATAGATGATCTCGCCAAGCCGATCGTCCGGCGCGTTGCTAAACGCATGCTTTAGCGCGCCCTGATCAAAGCTGAGGATGCGATGCGCGCCCCCGCCAAGCACGTGAAGATCTCCGCGCCAGTTGGTAGTGGCGATGATATTGCACACCTCCATCACGGTCATGCGCGAAATGATCTCGCCCGCCATGAGGACGCGTGAGCCGCGGCGCTTTGCATCACCGCTTCCTGCGAGGAGAACGAGCCCGGGCACTTCGACGATGAGCTCGTACTCACCCGCGACCACGGCGAGGCGCCTTATCGTCGACTCATCCGCAGCCCGAACACCGCCTTGACTGTCGATATAAACCCGCTCGGAAGACTCGCTCACAGCCCAACCAGCATAGCGCGAACCGGGGTGCAATTTCCAGTCGCTTTCGAAGGCGCTTGCTTCTTGCCGCTCATTGTATGAGTTTTCCGCCATGAATAGAGTCGCCTTTATTTTCCCCGGTCAGGGAAGCCAGAAAGTCGGCATGGGCCAAGACGCCCATCAGGCTGATTCCCGCGCTCGTGATGTCTTCGAACGCGCAGACGCCGCCCTCGGTTTTTCGTTGACGAAGCTTTGTTTTGAGGGTCCTGAGGAAGAGCTTAGGCTCACAGCGAACACGCAGCCCGCGATTCTCACCGTAAGTTACGCTCTCTATCAGGCGCTCGGCGAGACACCCGATTGGGTGGCGGGACATAGCCTAGGCGAATGGAGCGCGAACGTCGTCGCAGGAGCGCTTGCATTTGAAGACGCAGTCCGACTTGTGCGTAAGCGCGGTCAATATATGCAAGAGGCCGTCCCTGTCGGTGAAGGGGCGATGGCTGCCGTGCTCCGTGCGGAGCGAGCGCTCGTCGATGCCATCTGCGAAGCGACCGAAGGCGTGGTCGAGGCTGTGAACTACAACTCGCCCGGACAAATCGTCATCGCCGGCGCCAAAGACGCTGTGGAGCGCGCCAGTGAGCGTCTGAAAGAGGAAAAGGCGCGCGTGATGCCTCTTCCCGTGAGTGCGCCGTTTCATTGTTCCTTGATGCGTCCTGCCGAGGAGCGCCTCTCCCACGATCTCGAACCCATCGAATTCGGTGATCCCGAGTTCAGGCTTTACGCCAACGTCACAGCCGAACCCATCGAGCAGGGGAGCAAGCTCAAAGAGGCGCTCACACTTCAGGTCAGCCGCCCCGTTCGCTGGGAGGAGCTTATCCGCCGGATGATTGCCGACGGCGCGGGTCTCTTCGTCGAGATCGGCCCCGGGCGTGTACTCACGGGCCTCGTCTCTCGCATCGATAAGAACGTGAACGTCCTCAGCGTTCAATCGATGGACGATCTCGAGGCCGCCCGCACGGCGATCGCCGAATTCCGCGCCTCCTGAGCCAGAGCGCGCCGCAGCTCGCGATTATTTCTTGCTGCGGCGCTTTTTATTGGGGCAGTTCTCACGCATGCAGCGCGCGTAGAGGTCGAGCCGGTGGTGCTTCAACTTGAAGCCGAGTTCTTTGGCTTGCTCGTCCTGGAGACGCTCGATCGCTTCATTTTCGAATTCAAAGACCTCATCGCAATCAAGGCAGATCAGATGATCGTGATGGTCATCTTCGATCGCGACCTCATAGCGCGCGACCCCGTCGCCGAAATGCCTTTCGTACGCGAGTCCGCCTTCTTTGAGCATCTTTAGCGTTCGATAGACCGTCGCGTAGCCGATCTTCGGATCGGTCTCGCGCACGAGCGCGAGGAGCTCTTCGATTGAGAGGTGCTCGTTCGAGTCGAAGAAGGTATCGGTGACGATGCGTCTCTGCGACGTCGAACGCAGCCCTTGCTCGAGCATGTATTTTTCGAGCCGAGCCTTCAGCTCCTCGATTTGCGCTTCGCGATCGAACTCACCCATCGAAGCCCGCGCCTCCGGCTAAGTTGAGTGCGTGAGAGCGTGCAAGAGCGCCCGAGCGCATTTCAGGCGACCTTGAGCAAGAGAGAGCTTCCAAGAGAGCGCGCATATTGGGCGAGTTTATCGCAAATCGAGGCGAGGGGCATGCATCGGCGCAGAACTTGCGAGATCTCCGCCGACTCGGAGCGGCCTTGCGCTAAGATCCCCCCAACGCCCGTGAGAGCATGCACACATTGGAAGCGTAGAGATGAACCCGGCTGAGGACGAACCCTATCGCGAAGGAGACCGGACGCCGGAAGCGCTGGCTGCACGTGAACGGCCCCTCCCGCGCCCCTCCCTCTCGCTCTTCGTCGTCCCTCCGCTTCTCGTCTTCCTTCTCCTCATCGTGAGTTTTGCGCTCGATGGGGCCACCTCGACGCGTTCAATCGAAGTGATCGTGCCTTCGAAGGTGATGCGCGGCGATCCAATCCCCATCCTCGCTCGACTCGTCGATTGGCGGGGAGAGGCGCGTTTTGAGCTCGTGGACTCGGCGACCGTTCGAGCGCACCTCGAAAAGGACGGAGAGACGCTTACAGAAGTGCTCCTTGATCAAGTGGGTGAGGGCCTCTTCATCGGCTCGATCGAGAGCGCGATCGTGAAAAATGTCGGCTTTCATGGCTCCGTTCGAAGCGCCCAGGTTGAGGAGGACTTGGCTGAGGAGGAGCTCACGCTCGTCATCCGCGAAGGGAGGCTCTTTCGCCGCATTGAGCTCGAGCAATCGATCGAAGTCCTGCCTCATCGCGAGCCGCTTCCCCTCCGTGCCCTACGCCCCGATCCAGACGATTCCGCGAATTCGCTCGAAGACGAAGACGACGCCTCCGCCGATCGGATCGGAGACGAGCTTCGTCTATTTGCCGAGACCGGCCGCTGTGTCCCCGAGTTCGAGTGCAACCTCGTCTTTTTCGGCCCCCCATCCGAAACGCCTCTGGGCGAAAGGTTCACCTTCGAGTCGGAACG
>JAAZAH010000326.1 GCA_012514415.1 Sandaracinaceae bacterium | reverse complement strand
GAGCCCCGCGCCGAGATCGCCCTTCGTTTCGCCGAGGATTTCGCGGAGATCGGCCGTCACCGCTTCGATGTTGTCGAAGATGCGAACGAGCTGCGGTCCGGCCTCATCGGTGGTGTCGGCGATATTCTCGAGGGCGCGCCGGACGAATTCTTCATTGGCCTGGATGATGCGGTTCACGCCCGCGACGGCCTCGCTGAGATCCTTGAGCGTGCTCGCCATCTGATCGCCGGCGAGATCATTGCCGAAGGCACGCCTCAACTGCTTCGAGACCTCTTGGATGTCCTCGGCGATTTTGCCAACCACATCGACGACCTCATCGGTCCCCATGGATTCGAGGACGACGCGGATCTCATCGCCATGGCCAAGCGGCTCGCGTCCGGGAGTTCCAGGACTGAGCGCGAGAATCTTTTCGCCGAGGAGCGAGACCGCCCGCACTTGTACCGTGGCGTCCTCGTAAAGATGCACTCCTTGATCGATCGAGATGTCGATGCGTGCCCTGCCGCCATCCAGAGAAATCTTTCGAATCGTGCCAACTGGGATGCCCGCGATGACAACACGGCTCTTCTCGATGAGCCCTTGGGCATCCACAAAATAGGCGTGGACCGTATAGCCATGCGCCTTTTGCGCCCCACCGTCGAGATAACGATAGACCCAGAGGACAAGCAGTGTGCCGAGGACGACCGCGAGGCCGACCTTCGCCGATTTGAGGGTTTGGTTCATCCCAAGAAGATGGTGAAGCAGATCGAGGCGCCGATCCCTAAAGCCTATTATAGACGGGCGCTCTCTGTCCGATTATGGACATGTCGAGCCCACGGATGCACGCCGCCGGTCCATTCTTGGGTAGATTGGCGAGCGCCAGCGACTCTCGGAAGATTGGGCTCCCGCTCAAGCGACCGGTGGGGCCTCATCGCATGGAGCGCTCGAGGGTCGTGCGCGATGGCGCATGGTGCGCGCCTCGAAAGCGCCTTGATCTCGGGCACCGCGCCCCGACGCCAAGCCCCCCCTATCCGCAAGCTCGTGCGCGCCGTATGATGCGCCGGCCGAGGCGCGCATTCTTTCCAGGGTGGTGGTTCATTTCTCGTTTCGGGCAAACCTCGGCTATAAATGCAATCGGCTCCCTCGAAGGGACGACTCGGACGAATGAAGCGAGGGGGCGAGATGCATATGGTTCGGGCCTCATTGAAAGAGAGAAATCGAGGAAATTATGGCGAAGGGTGACGAACTTCTGATCGTTGATGGATCGGAGAGACACCGCGCGGCGCTGGTCAAAATCCTCGAAGAAGAAGGTTATGTCTGCTCCGTCGCCGCGACCGATGCCGAGGCGAGGGAGAGCGTCAGTTCCAAGAGTTTTCCCGTCATCCTCGTCGATATCGATCTTGGAGGGACGGCCTCGGGCGGGCTCGATCTGATCCGGTACATTCGCGAAGCGAGCCCTGCGAGCGATGTGATCGGCACCCTCAGCCGGCGCGGATTCGAAGCAGCCGTCCACGCTTTCCGGCTCGGCTGCATCGACGTGATAGTGAAAGCGAGCGATCAGATGAATCACCTGAAGCAGACGATCGCCGCCTCCTGCACGCGCTATCGACTTGGTGGAGGCAGCCCCGATCTCCTCGTCGAGGTGCGAACCGTCCTGAACGACGCATTCAACACGATGCTCTCGCTCGCACGAAAGGTCTACGATGAAGTTTCGGTCGCAGCGATGGTGAACTTCCGACCGCGCATCCTCTTCATCGAGAGCGATCAACAGATGGTCCAGCAGCTCGGCGCCCTCGTCCAGAATAAGAACTGGGAGATCGAGGCGGCAATCAACGGAGGCGATGGGCTCGATAAGAGCGCGCGACGTTTCGACCTCGTCGTTGTCCGAGATGAGCTTCCGGACCTTCGTGGGACGATGGTGATCTCGACGATCCAGACGCATGAGCCCACCGTTCTCGGCATGCTCTACAATGCGCCCGGCGAAAATGGCGCCATCACGCACTACAATATGGGCCGCGTCGGCGACGTCCATCGCCCCTTTACGGATCCCGCTCAGCTCATCGAACAGATCGACCAGGTCGTGGCGACCCTCGGCTTCAGGCAACGAGAGCAAATGGTGATCCGCGCGTTCCGAAACGATCACGAGGAG
>JAAZAH010000325.1 GCA_012514415.1 Sandaracinaceae bacterium | reverse complement strand
TGAATCGGCGTCCACCATGTGGCCACATCCCTTCACCACCGGCGTGGCGGTATACTTGAAGTATACGGGCTCCTGCACCTGGAACATAAGGGCATCCCAGCCCTCTTTATCCGCGCCCGTAACAGAGCCCCAATTGATGATAAACGCATCCGGCTCAGGGGTATTCGGCGTTGTCGCGGCATTACTCAGCGTACATGATGCCGATGTCTGAAGAGCAGACCCTACACTCGGCAGGCCTGCACCGGCCTTCCCCGTCTCACCCTCAAAATACGCACGCGCACCTGATAGATGGCACCAAGGTTCGTTCCGGCCTCAGCCGTCTTCGCCTTGCGGGTGAAGTTCACGTACGCCGGGATGGCGACCGCCGCGAGGACGCCGATGATCGCGACGACGATCATCAATTCGATAAGGGTGAAGCCCTTTTCTCGTAGTTTCTTCAAGCTCATGAGCTTTGCCTTTCTTTTTGGGCCCTTCGGCGGCCCTGAAGTGTACGCAATTAGGGACCAAGCAGATAGTGTGCCAATCGGCGAGTTTGCCTTCTGAGCCGATAATTCTCGTCCGCTGACACGCGAATGGGGTGGACAATACCAAATTTCATGTCGGCTGGAACAAAAATTGTCAGCTGATGAGGTGGTCGGGCAGAAATTTGTCAATCTCAGCGTATCCTATCGGCTTATCGGCTCGCTGCCCGCTGCCTTGGGACTTCGGCTTGAGCGAGCGCGAGCGATGCGCCCCGCTTCTGCAGGCGTTTCGGCAAAAATTGCATTCTCGTCCCCCGCCTCAAGGCGTTCTTTTCGGAAGATTGCACCGGCTTCCCGCTCCCCGAGCTGCCGCATCGCGCCGCACTTCGCGGGCGGCTCCGCCCGAAAAAGCGCCCGTGCCTTGGCGGACTCTTCCGGATGAAGGCGCGGAAGGCCTCTGTCGCGCTGATTTTGGGTGTTCTCAGCCAAGCCGGCTCCGCCATCGGCCCCAACGGCGCGCTCCTTAAAGACGTGGACTCATGCGCATGGGAGTCCGAGGCTAACGAAGAAGCGTTCCTTCGCGCGGTCCT
Source organism: Sandaracinaceae bacterium (assembly GCA_012514415.1). GTDB lineage: Bacteria > Myxococcota_A > Polyangia > Polyangiales > Houyiibacteriaceae > JAAYBZ01. The sequence goes on along the minus strand of JAAZAH010000325.1, from coordinate 2,231 downwards.
CTTCGCGGCCTATGTCATGACGGAGCGGCATCAAGTGGCGCGCGACGCTCATTCCAAGACGCGCCTTCTTGGAGCGCCGCCCAAAAAAGGGGCATCCCCGGCCTTGCCGAGTTCGATACCCCGAGCGCGATTTTGATTGTGTGGATGGTCGCGACTTCGAAGACGAGAGCTCCCCCGCCTACGGCTCGCGGTCGCGCCAAACGGCTTCAAACCGGGCCGCCGCGGCTTGGGTGGATCGCTTGGATCGACCGCTTGAAGACGCAAAATGCCGCGTCGGGCGCTTCAGTGCCCTCCACATCGCGCCTCGACCAAATCGCGCCTGACCGCATCGCGATCTCGCCGCCACTCCCCCCTCAGAAGCCCTCGATTGTGCGGGCCGGAGGCGGCGCTTACATCTCCAGCCCACGAGTCGAAGCCGCGCTTGAAGCTTCAGCGCGAGACATACAACTTGTTTACCATTTTCCGATTGCGCGGGAATGATTTTCCATCAAGATGTGGAGCGGCTTTGCGGACCCCTCCCCTTTGGGGGGTCACACGAAGACTCCGAGGCGCACGCGGCGCCTCGCGCAGAAACTCAGAAAACTTCGACCAATCGCCAAAAAGTCGCTGAGGCGGAGCGTGAACGCTTCAGCACCGATGCGGCTCCGAAAGTGAAGCAAGATGCGTCATCTCTCAAAACTCCTCACTCTGATGCTGGCGATCGCAGCCTTCGGCTGCGGCGATGATCCGAACATCGCGATCGAGCTTGAGCCCGCGGGCGAGAACTGCCCGCAAGGAGGGCTGAAGTTCACCGATGGCGATACGGTGCATTATTCCTGCGATACGCCCGCCATCACCGAAGCACCCGGTGAAAACTGCGCCACGGGCGGCCTCAAGATCACGGGAGCGGACGGCGATTTCTATCTCTGTGAGATCGGAAGCCATCTCGAGATCGCGCACGTTCCGGCGGGCTCGGATGAGCACTCCTGCGTGGGCGCCGCGATGAAGATCACCATCCACGGAACGCCCGATGAGGTGAAATACATCTGCCTTGCGAGCGATTACGTTCCCGCGCCGGTCCTGAAGACGCTCGACAACCTCCTGTACGCCTACGTGTACGCCTACGTGGACGGCCACCCCGACCTCATCCTGTCGTGCATGGAAGACGAAGAGACTCGGAAGGACTTCCAAGCCGACCTCGACTCGTGGTTGGCGCTCATGCCGCTCCTAAGGTCCTGCATGATCAATGCCTTCAGCGCCGCTGGCCCCCCGCCTCCCAGCGAATTCATGGACGACTACTTCTACTGCGCGAGCGCTCATGCGCTAGCGCTCGGCGAATGCCACTCCAAGGCCTACGACGCGGTCAAGGACGCCGAGTCCCCCGAGGATCGCTGCGACGAGGCGAAGTACGGCGAGGTATTCCATCCGTGCATGAACCTGCTCGAGGAGGAGTACGAAGAGCGGTGTAACCCCGAGGTTGCGCCGGAACCGACCGCGAGTGAGCTGGCGTGGGTGATGACCTTCCAGAGAGCCGCGACGTTTTACGGCTGCGAACGCCTCGTGGCGTTCTGAGTCACACCAACTGCGCGCGGGGCCCCGAGCGTTTGAGCGAGAACGCCCCGGCCGAGACGCGCAACGCCCAAGGCGTCCTCTTCAATGGAGAGGGCGCCTTTTTCATTGACTGAGCGCGCAGCGGCCTCGACGCGCTGGATTCGCCAGCGAAGAAGATCGGCGCACCCTGCCCGTCCGCGCGGGCCGAGGGTGAGCCGTGCGCGCACAAAAAAGCCCCGCTCGGCGATGCCAGGGCGGGGCTTCTTTGGCCCTTGGACCAAGGGCGTCGGCTCAATCTTCCGCGATCATTTATTCGGCTGCGGCGTGATGCGGAGGTAGGGCTTGATCTCGGTCCAGCCCTTCGGGAACTTCTGCTTCATCTCCTCGGGATCGGTGATCGAGGGGACGATCACGCAATCGTCGCCATCCTTCCAATCGGCGGGCGTCGCGACGGCATAATCGTCGGTGAGGCGAAGCCCGTCGAGGACGCGGAGGATCTCTTGGAAGTTCCGGCCCGTGGCGGGCGGATAGGTGAGCGTCGCGCGGATCTTCTTATTCGGATCGATGAAGAAGACCGAGCGCACGGTGAGCTTCGCGTCCGCCTCGGGGTGAATCATCCCGTAGAGCTTCGAGACGCTCGAGTCGTGGTCGGCGATGATCGGATAGTTCACCTTAACGTTCTGCGTCTCCTCGATGTCCTT
>JAAZAH010000324.1 GCA_012514415.1 Sandaracinaceae bacterium | reverse complement strand
TGCTCGAAAGCGGCTCCATTTCCATCTTCGTCGGTGATTTTTTTGAAGCGGACTCCGAAAGATTCGGAAGTTTCGACGCCGTGTACGATCGCGCCGCAATCGTCGCCCTTCCGCCCGAACTCCGCGAGCGATACGCGCCCAAACTTCGCGGGCTCCTTAGCGAAGGCGCGCGGATGCTCGTCCTCACTTTCCTCTACGATGGAGAGAGGGCGCAAAAGATCGGGCCCCCCTTCAGCGTGAGCGAGGAGGAGCTCCGCCGGCACTACGAGGGCGCCTCCATCGAGCGCATCGATTCAATCACCCATCAAGCGGCCGAGCGGCTCCGGCATATGGGCCTCGAAACCATTGTCGAATCAATTCACCGCATCGATTTCTAGGATGAGGGCTGGATGAGGGCTGGGTGAGGGCTGGGTGAGGACTGGATGAAGAGACGAACCCGAAGGCGAAGCCAGGCTGCCCTACAAGCTGAGACTCAAACCTTTCATCGCGACCACGAGCGCGCCCTCGATTGGATCCGAGAGCGCGCTCTTCTCTGCGTCGGCGATGCCCTGACGGGCCGTTCGGGTTCAGCCTTCGCTCTCCCTGCGAACGTCTCCGCCTCCAGGCGTCGCCGCTTGACCTGCGAGCTTCTCCGTGAGGAGCTCGACGAGCAGCGAGGCGAGCTTCGCGGGCTGCTCGACTGGACTCCCCTCGGAGAGGAGAGCTTGGCCGTAGATCGCTTCAAGATAGCGCTCGACACCTTCCTCTCCGGCCTCGACCTTTTCGCGAATCGCCTCGATCAGCGGATGCTTCGGGTTGAGCTCGAGCGTCCGGGGCGGCTCACTCATCTCTCCCTCGCGAGCGCGGAGGAGGCGCTCAAGATAGGGCGGAAGGCCCGAGGGCGGGATCACGAGACATGCCGGCGAATCCGTCAGGCGCTTCGACCATCGGACGGCGCTGATTTTGCCGGCAAGCGCGGACTTGATCTTCGCTTCGAGTTTGCCGAGCTCAGGCGTTTCCTCGTCCTCCGCCCCATCGCTGAGGTCGACGTCGGCATCCATGGCGCTGATGAGTTTCTTCCCCTCGTATTCGCTGAGCCCTTCAATGGCGAAGGCGTCGACGGGATCGGTCAGGAAGAGCACCTCATAGCCCTTCTTCTTCAAGCCCTCGAGATGCGGGCTGTTTTCGACGAGCTGACGGTTCGCCCCGAGGATGTAGTAGATCGATTCCTGACCTTCCGGCATCCGCTCGATGTATTCATCGAGTGAGACGAGGCCCTCGCCCTTGCTGCTTTCGAAGCGCACGAGTTTCGCGATGCGGTTTGCGTACTCAGGCGAAAAATGGAGGCCCTCTTTCAGGACCGCGCCATAGGCTCGCCAGAACTCAAGGTATTCCTCCTTCTTTTCAGCGGCAAGCTCATCCAAAAGATCGAGCGCACGTTTCGTGATCTGTTTCGAGATGGTTCGAACGACACGCGAGTCTTGGAGAATCTCGCGGCTTACGTTAAGCGGGAGATCCTCGCTATCGACCACGCCGCGAAGGAACCGGAGAAAGCGTGGAATGAGCGCGTCGCAATTGTCCATGATGAAGACGCGCTTCACGTAGAGGCGCATCCCATGAGCGGCCCCTTCCGTGAAGAGATCGAAGGGCGGACGCTTCGGGATAAAGAAAATTCCCGAAAAGAGCATCGTGCCCTCGACGCGAAAATGCCGATAGGCGAGCGGAGCCTCGAAATCGTGGGTGAGGTGTTTGTAGAACTCTTCGTATTGCTCGGCCTCAAGCTCCTTCGGATCCTTTTGCCAGAGCGCCTTTCCGTCGTTGATGCGCTCAAAACGCACCTCTTCTCCCGCATCGCCTTCCTCCTCGCCGCCGGATTTCGGCCGACGAACCTTGAGCTCGATGGGATGCGGGAGATAATCCGAGTGCGTCCGGATGAGCCCCCGAAGACGGAACTCTTCAAGGTACTCGAGGCAGTCCTCTTTGAGATGAAGCGTGATGCTCGTACCGACGCGATCGCGCTCGGCCGGCTCCACGGTGAAGCTCGAGCGACCGTCCGAGCTGAAGCGATGCGCCTCGTTTGAGCCAGCGGCGCGTGAGATCACGTCGACACGCTCGGCGACAAGGAAGGAAGAATAGAAGCCGACACCGAACTGACCGATGAGCTGGAAGTCCCCTTTTTTCGCCTCTTCGATGGCCTTCGCGAATTCGCGCGTCCCGGAGTGGGCGACCGTACCGAGGTATTCGATGAGCTCCTCGCGGCTCATCCCAATGCCATCGTCTTCGATGGTGAGCGTTTTTGCCTCGCGATCGGGGATGAGGCGGATCTTCGGCTCTTCCTCACCGAGGATCTCCGGCTCGCTGATGGCGCGGAACTTTCGCTTATCAATCGCATCCGCGGCGTTGGAAACGAGCTCACGGAGGAAGATCTCGGGGTTTGAGTAGAGCGAATCGATGACGAGACGAAGGACCTCGGTCACCGAAGCCTGGAATTCAAATTCGGTCTTCTCACTCACTTGCGTCTTCTCACTCATGGGAGTGGAAAGCTGATCATCGTTCATGGCGAGTCAAGGGGGGAGGACGCACGCGCACTTTCGCCAAAAGATGGAGGATTTCTTTGCAATTCGTTAGATTCCCCACCATGCGCAAGCGGCGATCGATCTCTTCTCAAGCGAAGTCCCACCGAGCCAGTCCACGAGGAATGCTGCCTTTTTTCGCGCATCGGCTTTGGCACGCTCCTGCGCTGATGTTCAGCCTATGGCTCGGCGCGTGTGAGCAGTCCAAGGCCCCGAAGAGCCCGCTTATCGAGCGGGCAGAGGCCTCAGCGGGAAATCTAAAGAGCGAGGAGCGGATCGTATTCGATCTCGTCGCACATCCCGAGCTCGCCGAACTCAAACGAGGTGGTGTAAGCGAGTGGCCGCTCGGGGGACTCGACTCCGGAAAAATTGCGCTCGGCGGATTCGGCAATGAGCTTTCGGCGAAGGAGCTCGATGGCCGAATGGCGCTCGTGACCCGATCGCGGGCCGCGCGATTTCGTGTGCCTCTCGACGAGAAGGGGAAGGTCGAAATCCGCCTAAGCGCGAAAGCATTCGCACGAGGAAAATTCCGAGCGGATCTCAATGGGCGCTCCCTTCAGGTCACCGAGGAGAAGCGCGAGGACGGCTGGGTCGTCCTCACGCTCAAGAGTGAGCAGAGCTTCGATGCGGGTGAGCACGAGCTCCTCGTTCGTACGCCGCCGACTGCTGTCGTCCGGGGGATCGGGCGCGCGGGCGGTGCCTTCTCCTCCATGCGCGTGGGGCCGCCGGGCCAAATGGATTCGAGCGAGGCCCTGTCGATCGGCGAGCTGCTCTATGCTGAAGGCGGCAAGCTCGGGCTGAAGCTCGAGCCGGGGCTCAGCGTCCGCTATCCCATCTTCATCGAACGCGGAATGCGGGTGCGCGGAGAGCTCAGCGGCGGTCAAGCCAGCATTCGGCTCCTCCGCGATGGCGGCCGCGCGGAGAGGGTCCTCGGCGCCGGCGAAAGTGGAGCGTTCGAGCGCTCACTTGAGGCGGCCGCGGGCGAACTCGCCTACCTCGAGATCCGCGCAGAGCGCGGAGAAGCCAAGCTTCGACATCCACGGATCATCCAGGAGAAGCCCGTCGTGGATGCCCCGGCAGGGGCGCCGAAGAATGTCGTCGTCATCCTCATCGATACGCTCCGCGCGGACAAACTCCGGCCTGTGAATCCAAAGACGAGGGTTCGAACGCCCGGCCTCGATCGCTTCGCCTCCACCGCGACCACCTTCCTTCGCGGCCATACCTCTGAGAACTGGACGAAGCCTTCGGTCGCAAGCCTTTTCTCGGGGCTTACGCCGTGGGAGCACACAGCAACCAAGGGCGAAAGCGTCCTGCCGCGAAGCGTCCCCTTCCTCGCCGAAATCCTCAAACGCGAAGGCTTCGAGACCGCTTCATTCATCGCGAACGGCTATGTCTCGGATCGATTCGGCTTCGGTCGCGGCTGGGATTTTTATCGGAACTACATCCGCGAGAACCGCCGCTCGAAGAGTGAGTTCATCGCTCGCGATGTCCTCGCATGGCTCGACTCGCGCAAGAGCGATAAGCCCTTCTTCCTCTACATTCATACGATCGATCCGCACGTCCCCTATCGTCCGCCCGAGGAGTTTCTCGGCCTCTACGGCGATACGAATTATAAGGGGCAGGTGAATTTCCGTACAAACGCGCTTTTTCTCGAGCACGTGAAGATGGGGAAAATTCGGCTGAATGCACGCGATCGCGCACACCTCGAGGCGCTCTACGATGGCGAGATCAGCTACCACGATGTGAACTTCGCGACGATTCTCGACGCGTTGAAGAAGCGCGGCTATGAAGACGATACGCTTGTGATCGTCACGGCCGACCATGGCGAGGAATTTTGGGATCACGGCTCAGTCGGCCATGGGCATAATGTCTATCAAGAGCTCCTCCACATCCCGTATTTCATTCGGCATCCTGGAATCAAGCGCCCGGGTACGAGTCTCGACGAAGCGGTGAGCCTTACGGATCTTGCGCCGACCATCCTCGACGCTCTCGGCAAGAGCATCCCCGAGGAGATGAGCGGACGCTCGCTGATCCCGCTGCTCCGCGGCGAGCACCTCAGCGCTCAGCGCTTCGCCGTCGCTGGGTTCATGGACAATTGGCGGACGATCACGCTAGGCGATTATAAACTCATCGCGCGGCCGCGAAATCGGCAGACGCTCTTCAATTTGAAGCGCGATCCGGGCGAAAAGGACGACATCGCCGCCGAACGACCGCTCGCTCTCCGCGCGCTCAAGAGCGTGATGGGCGTTGAGCTGCATCGCACCGCGTTCTCGGGCGGCTCCGGAAGCAACACCCGCCCGGCGTCACGCCGTCATGCCGAAGGAAAGGCGGAGATCGACGACGAGCTCGCGGAGCAGCTCCGTTCGCTCGGATACGTGCACTGAGAGCCCACGAGGGCATCCGGCGCATCCGGACGTCACAAAAAAAGCGGGGCCGCGAGCGGCTCCGCTTTTTTATCGCGACGGTCGTGTCTTAAGCGTGCGGCGGCGCTCAATCGCGGCTTTCGACCTCGCCGTATTCGACGGCTTCATCGAAGGCTGCGGCGCTCTCGCTGCTTTCGTATTCGGGGGGCTCAATGAGCCCTTCCTCGACGCTCTCGGGGTCGCCTTCTGAATGGCTTCCGTCGGCCGATGCTTCGCCCTCGCCGCTCTCTTCACCCGGACCGTCGAGGTCGATGGCCTCGATCTCGTCGACCTCGGCTTCCGCATCGAAGTCGCCTTCGAGCTCGGACTCCAACGCGGATCCTTGGGGCTCGACCTCGAACGTCTCGACCTCGTGCGGATCGACCTCCTCCACATCCTGCGCTTGCAAGACCTCGGCCTCGAACGGCGCATCGCCTTCGCGATCGGAGGGATGAGGCGCCCGGGTCACGATGAGTGAGGGATCGATATCGGGTCTCGGCGGCGCCGAGGGAATCGGCAAGCCATTCGGATAGTTAAAGAGCCCAGTCGACGGTCGGGGTTCTGGACGCTCAGCCGCCGTCGGCGTCCACACATCCTGCTCGACCGGACGCACAAGTCCCTCGGAGAGCTCGTTCGTCACTTCGAATCCCCCGGGATTCGAAGGCGCTTCGGGTGGGGACGCGCCGCGGAAGGCGTCGTCAGGGGGCGGGATCTCGGTCGGTAGCGTCAGGGTGGGTTTTGCCTCATGCGCCTCGAGAAGCGCCGCGGCATCGTCGAGCTCATCCTCCAAAGAGGTCGACTCGTCATATCCCGCATCGTCGGGCGCCAAGTCCTCTTCAACCTCGCCGAAATCCTCGGATGATTCTGCGCTCGACTCGAGGACGTCGTCCATCTCGCCCGCGACGGTCTCCGAGTCGGCATCCCATTCGGTCCGCTCGCTCACCTCATCGACGGGCGGTTCATCCAAGCCGGCGTCGGCTTCAATGGAGACGTCCTCGGCGACCTCATCGATCTCGGCCGCCTCCGCGACCTCCCCCTCGGCGTCCGCGCCGGAAGCCTGGAGCTCGCTCGCTTCTTCGACGGCCTCCTCGGCGACTTCTTCGGCCACCTCCGCGACTTCTTCGCCCACCTCGGCGTCCTCGAACGCCACTTCGTGGCTCTCCGCGTCCGCTTCGCCGGCTTCATCGCCCGCGAGGAGCTGACGTTCGAGGACCATGCCTTCAAAGATCTCGGCCGCGTCTTCGCCCAGCTCGAGATTCGAAATGAAGATGTCGAAGCGCGTCGAAGGATCGCGCTCTTCGCCACCATCGACCGATTGAATCACCACGCCTCGTCCGGTGAGTCCCGGCGTCTCATCGGCGAGGAGAACACTGAAATCGACCGTGGTTCCGGGCTCGTAAGCCGTCGGTCCGTAAAGGATGATCTGATCGGAGTCGACGCGATCGATGAGTCCTGCGGAGAGATCCGGGATATTCTCGAACGCCGTCGGGACTGTCAGCATTTCGCTCATGAAAATCAGGGCTCCTTCTCGACCCAATCACGCACCTCAAGCCCCTCCCCACTCGAGAGAAGCTCCTCAACCCGGCGCTCTGCCGCCGCAAGCCGTTGCTCTCCCTCGCGGACGAGGCGAATCCCCGCCTCAAATGCGGAGAGGCTGTCTTCAAGTTCGAGTTCTCCGCCTTCAAGGCGCGAAACGATCGCCTCGAGTTCTTCGAGGATCGACTCGAAACTCTTCGCATTCTCGGGGTTTTTGGATGAATCTTCTGCCATCTCAGGGGAAGAGCTTAGCGCTATCGCTTTGACCTTGCCGCAGGCGAAGCGCTCCGGTCAATAGGCAATGACTGAATAGCCTCCGAGACTAACATAAAACGGACCGGATCGTGGAATCGATCGTCGTGGATCGAGTGAAAGAAGTTCAAGTGCGAGGAAGTGCCCTCGAGAGTCGAAGAGATCGCCCTTAAAACCTCCGGATCACGCTCGATACGGCGGAGGGCACGCGCCGATGCTTGGCCTGATGGACAACCTACGGCGCTGAGTGCATAAAGCGAAGCCGTTCGGAGGGTAGGTTCGCTCGCACGAAGTGAGCGAAGGAGCGCGCCGCACACACGGCGATCGCCGGTGATGCCCGCGGCAAGAAGAAGGAGCCTCCGCTCATCGATCGAGTCGGAGCGAAGCCCAAGGACGATCGCGCGCAGCAGCGCCTCGCGCTCAAGCGCTCCTTCGCTGCCATGGAGCGCGAGCGCGAGTAGCGCCCAAGGCCGTGACTCTCGGGGGCGACTCCAGCGATGAAGCAGCTTTTTTTCGGGTAGAGCGCCCATGGCGATGAGATGCGGAAGGATCGCGCGGGCCACCATCGCGGAGTCGTCGTCTTCGAGGCGCTCCTGTAGGAACTCAACCTCGCCGCTTAGCGCGGCGATCTCGGCGAAAAGCACGCGGAGGCTCGGTTTTTCCGGTGAAAGGAGCCGCGCATGATCTTGGATGCGCACGCCGCTCGCAAGCCATTCGGCGAACTCCTCTCCGCGTGCAGAAGCGAGGACGTCCCGTATCTCGTCTCGGATCGCCTTCTCCTCCTCGATTCCATAGGCGAGAAAGAGCGCGGCGTCCCTCAACGCGCTCGGAGGAAACGAAAGGAGCGCTCGTCTACCTCCGCGCGAGCGCCCAAGGAGCATCACCAAATCGCGCTCATGAGCCGCGCTTACGCGTCCGGTTCGCAAATGAAGCAGCAGATCGATGAGACGGTGATCACCCCGCGCGATTTTTTCGCGGATCTCGGCGTGTCGGAGAAAGAGCTTGAGATCGATGTATCTCGCCACGCGCTCGACGGGGATGGAAGGATGCCGAAGGAGCAGCTCGAGGCGCGCCTCCGGCGGGAGGGCGATCAGGATGGGCTCAATCTCCGAAAAGAACGGAAGCGGATCGAGGAAAACGCGGCCTTGGAGCGTGGCCATCCAAAGCGCGTAATCCTTCTCCTCTGCTCTCCCCTCAAGGTAGTGTGCGGCACGCGTTCCACCGATGCGTCCAATGGTCCGGAAGACACTCGGATCGGGCAAATCGCCGCGCTC
>JAAZAH010000323.1 GCA_012514415.1 Sandaracinaceae bacterium | reverse complement strand
TTGAAGCAGGCCGAGTATCGCCTCGAACAGGTGCACATGCTCGGCTTCAAAAACGCCTATCCGGCCGAGCTCGGAGATGGAATGCGAAAGCGGGTCGCCATCGCGCGCGCGCTCACACTCGATCCCGAGTACGTGCTTTTTGACGAGCCGACGACCTCGCTCGATCCCGTGAACGCGCGCCGCGTCGATGTGATGATCCGCGAGCTCTGCGACGAGATCAAGGTGACCTCGATCGTCGTCAGCCACGATCTCGTCTCCATCTTTACGATCGCCGATCGGATCGCGATGCTCTACCAGGGCGATGTGCGGCTGCTCGGCACCCCCGAAGAATTCAAACAGTCAGACGATCCCATCGTCAGGCAGTTCATCCGCGGCGAGGCCGAAGGCCCGATGGATATTTAACTGGACGCCGCTCTTTCCTCACAAAACCACGTCGAAAGCTCTTATCCTTCACACCGCTACCAGGCCCGCCCCATGAAAACCCTCTCCATCGAAGCCCGTGTCGGTCTCCTCATCCTCTTCGCGATCATCGTCCTCGCCGGATTCATCTTCACCTTGAATCCGAGCCTCCTCAAGGACGGCTACATCATCAACGTCGATTTCAACCACCCCGGAGCGCTCCAATCGGGAGCTCCTGTGCATATTGGAAGTGTTCGCGTCGGGCGGGTCGAAGGCGTCGATTATCTCGGCGGTAAGGAAGATCCCATCACCAAGAGGCGACCCATGATCCGCGTCCGCGCTCGTGTCGACCGCGAATACCTCGACCGCATTTATGAGAACGCGAGCTTCTACGTCACCACGGCGAGCATTGTCGGTGAGCCAATCCTGGCCATCGATCCGGGCGACCCGACCAAAGAACTTCTGGGCGAAGACGCGTACGTCATTGGAACCGACTCCGCGCGTTTCGATTTGCTTATCGCCAAGGGATATAAGCTCATCGAGTCGGTCGCCGATCTCATCGCCGACAACCGCGAGGAGCTCGACGCGCTTCTTCAGGATCTCTCGGGCCTCCTCCGCTCCGGAAACGAGCTCCTCTCGCGTCACGATGAGAACATCGACCGTATCATCGAGAACGTGGTGACCATCTCGGATGAAGCGAACGAGCTCGTCGCAAACGCCAATAAGATCGTGAGCGGTCCGCGGGTCTCCCGCATTGTGCGGAATGTCGACGAGACCATGATGACGGTAAATCGGGAGATCGATCCGATCATCAAGGATGTGAAATCGATCACCGGCAAGGTGGACGATGCCCTTGATGTGATCGGCCCCGAGCAGCGCGATCAGGTGAAGTCCATCCTCAAGAGCGGCGAGACCATCGCCTCCGATGCCGAGAAAATGGTCGCACATATTCGCGAAGGTCGCGGCACTGTGGGCGCAATCCTCATGGATGAGGCGATGTACGACGACATCCAGGAGCTCATCCGCGATCTCAAGCACAACCCGTGGAAACTCTTCTGGAAAGAGTGATCGCGGCCGCGAAAAGAGCGCTGTTTATTTCTGCGGCGGGTTCACCGAATCCATTGACATTTTCCCGTTAAACCTTCTATCTTGAGCTAGCTCCGCGCGCTTCGATGGACGTGCGCGCGGAACGAAGCCCTTGATCCCCTGCACCCCTACGGAGCCCAGCCACGATGTCCGATGATAGTTCGGTTCTATTCAACCTCAAGGAGCTGATGAACCTCGAAGAGGATCGGGTTCGAGCCGAAGAGGAAGAGCGTAGGCGCAAGGAAGAAGAGGAGCGCGCGCGCCTCGAGGCCGAAGCCCGCCGTCGTCAGGAAGAAGAGGAGCGGCGCCTTCGGGAAGAAGAGGAAGCGCGTCGCCTTGAAGAAAAGCGACGGCTCGACGAGGAGGCCGCGCGTCAGGCGGCGATCGAAGCTGAAGCCGCCAGAGCGCGCGCCGAAGCCGAAGCGCGTGCACGCGCCGAAGAGCAAGCCAAACTCCTCGAGCATGAGCGTCAGCTCGCCGAGCTCGAGGCGCAAAAGCGCAAAGGGCTTCCCCCCGCTGCGATCGTGGGCATCATCGCCCTCTTCTTGGCCGTCGGCGCTGCGGGCTATGTTTTCGGCGTAAAGCCGATCCTCGAAGAGAATGAGCGCAAGGCGCAGCTCGCCGCACAAGAGGCGGAGCGTCAGGCAGCCGAGCGTGCCGAAGCCGAGCGCGCGGCCGAAGAGGCGCGACGTCAGGCGGCTGAGCTGGCGGCGAAAGCCAAGGCGGAGGAGGCGGCGCGGATCGAGGCCGAACGCCTCGCTGCCAAAAAGGCCGCGGCCGCTGCAAGCAGCATGACGAGCTCGACGATGCGTACGACGACCACAATGCGCTCCTCGAGCACCTCGATGAGCTCGAGTTCGATGGCATCGGATCCCTTCGATCCCCTCGGCAACCTCTTCCGCTGAAGATGGGCGCCTCGTTTCGAGAGGCGCGCGATCGTCTCGTCCTTCCACTCGATGTGGCCGAGCTCGATGAAGCTCAGCGCCTGATCGAACTGCTGAAGGATGACGTCGGCGTCTTCAAGGTCGGGCTCGAGCTCTTCACCGCTCATGGCCCGCGCGCCGTCGAGCTCGTCCGAGAGGCGGGCGCGCGCTGTTTCCTCGATCTCAAGCTCTTCGATATCCCAGCGACAATGGCCGGCGCCGTCGGCTCGGCGATCGACCTCGGCGTCGATTATCTCACGCTCCACGCGAGTGCAGGCCCAACGGCGCTCGCTCGATGCGCGGAGCTTGCTGAGGGAACGCGCACGCGGCTTCTCGCTGTCACGGTGCTTACGAGCATGGACGAGGCGGAGCTTCGAGCGCTCGGACATCGTGAGACGCCGAGAGAGCGGGTCGTCTCACTCGCGCATCTCGCCTACGAAAGCGGTCTTCGCGGCTTTGTATGCTCGCCAGAGGAATGCGCCCCACTCCGCGAGGCGCTCGGTCCTTCTCCCGTCTTGATGGTGCCCGGAGTGCGTCCTGAAGGCGCGGATAAAGGTGACCAGCGCCGCGTCGCCACACCGACAAGCGCGATCTCCAGCGGGGCAAGCCTGCTCGTTGTGGGGCGCCCGATCCGTCGAGCCGCCGATCCTCGCGCGGCCGCTCAAGCCATCGTGCGTGAAATCGAAGACGCACTTGGCGCGGGCTGAACTCCTCATGAAGCGTATCCTCGCCGGTCCCCGCTTTATCCTCGAAGCCCTCGATCGCGACGATCCCGCGCCGCTCGAAGCGGTCTATATCGTCGGCGGCGAGGCCGGAAAAAGGCACCAAAAGATCGCGGCGCTGGCGCGGAGTTACGCCATCCGCGTCGAAGAAGTGAGCCGCCGCCGTCTCGATGAACTCTCGGGCGGGCTTCGGCATCAGGGGATCGTCGCGATCGCCCCCGAATTCCCCTACCTCAGCCTCGAGGAGTTGATCGCGGAGCTCGGGGAGCGCCCTCTCCTCATCGCGCTCGATGAGATCACCGATCCTCACAACCTCGGCGCGATCATCCGGAGCGCGGTCGCCTTCGGTGCAGATGGCATCCTTTTGCCCGAGCGAAGGAGCGCGGGGGTCACGGGAGCCGTGAGCCGCAGCTCAGCCGGCGCGGTCGAGCACGCACGGATCGCTCGGGTGGTCAACCTCGCGCAGGCCATCGATACGCTCAAATCGCGCGGACTTTTTGCGATCGGCCTCGCCGGTGAAGCAGCACACTCACTCGAGAACTTTCAGCCGAGCCCGGGTGGCGATCTTTTGATCGTCGGCTCCGAAGGGCGCGGGCTTCGAGCGCTTACGCGTAAGCGCTGTGATCAGCTCCTCCGCATCGAGATGAGCGGCAAGATCAACTCGCTGAACGCATCCGTCGCAGCCGGCATCGCGCTCCATTCCCTTCATCAAAAAAGGCGTCATTTTACGCTTTGAGCTATCCTTTGCCGCGTGGAACGTAACGCCGCCTTACTCATCATCGGAAATGAGATCCTGACGGGGAAGATCCGGGACGAGAACACGCCCTTTCTCGCACGGCAGCTCTTCTCCCTCGGGATCCGCCTCGATCGCGTGATCGTCTGCCCCGATGAGATCGATGTGATTGCCCGAGATCTCAACGAACTTCGCCGGAGCCACCATCTCGTTTTCACAAGCGGCGGTGTGGGCCCCACGCATGATGATGTCACGCTCGATGCCGTCGCGAAGGCTTTTGATACGCCGATCTCACGGTCGCAAGAGATGGAATGGCTGATCCGTTCGCATTTCAAGGAGCGAACCACCGAGGATCACCTGCGCATGGCGCTCTTGCCCGTGGGCGCTCGCTTGATTCGCGCGGCCGATATCAGCTGGCCGACAGTCGTCATCGAAAACGTCTACGTCCTCCCTGGCGTCCCCGAAATTCTTCGCGCCAAGTTCCAAGTCATTCGCGAGGAGCTCGATCGGGGAGACGCTTTCTACAACGCCTCCGTCTTCACTCTTGCGGAAGAGGGCGCCATCGCCGCGCTCCTTCACGAGCTCACGCGCCGCTTTCCGAAGATCTTGATCGGAAGCTATCCGCAGCTGCCGGGCAAAACCGATCATCGCGTGAAGGTCACATTCGATGGACGCGACGCGCGTGAGGTCGCCGAAGCGGCAGAGCATTTCATCGCGGGCCTCCCTGAGGGGATGTTCTTGCGGCGCATCTAAGCAGGCAGTCACGTGAGCTAAGAGGGCGTTTGCGCACACCCCTCGAGGGGCCTGTACTCGCAGCTAGCGGCGCTTCGGTCGACCGAGCGCGAGCGATGCCGCGATCGCGATGAGCGCCGCTCCAAGCGAGAGGTAGAGCCCGAGGCCCGGCACGAGCGTGGAGTGGCCACCCGCGCTGAAGGCGAGCCCGCGATAGGCGGCAAGGCCCGTCACGAGGAGCTCGAGTAAGGCGACCAGGGCGAGAGCCAAGCGGACACGATGGACGGCTTCGAGCGATTGCCTCGTAAGAAGCGTCGCGACAATGGCCATCGGCGCAAAGAAGCCGAGCCAAAGACTCTCGCCACCGGTGAGCGCGATGGTGAGGGCCGATTTCGAGGGAAGCTCACCTTGAGCGTCGCGGAAGAACGGAAGAAAGAACGCGATGAGACCGAGGATCGAGGAGGCGAAGATCCACGGGCGGGTATCGCGCGGGTCGGGTTCAGCGCCGCTCTTCATGGCTTGACGCTCGTCTTCGCTCACGAGCGGGAGGTCGTGAACAGGGCAGAGCTCTTCACCCTCGAAACGCTCGCCGCAAAACGGGCAGATCAGATCTTCGGACACAATGGCCGCAGCATAAGCATCGCTCGAGCCAATGGCGATGGCGAAGTTGGTCCGCGTGGAAGGCTCGCCGGCTTTACTCAGGGTGCATTTTCGCATTAGGCTCCCGGCGTGCAGAAAAAAAGCCTCTCCATCCTCCTCGGCATCGCACTCAGCCTCGCGCTCGCCATCGGCGCTTGGGCGTTCTTTCTCTCGAAGGGAACGCTTCCCGAGGATCCGCTCCGTTACGCCCCCGATGAGACGTTCGCGATTGTTAGGATCAACGCCAAAAGCCTGAAACGCGCGCCGGCCGTTCGCCGCCTCCTCGAAGAAGAAGAAGGCTTTTTTGCCGAGCTTCGCGAGGACTGCTCCTTCAACCTCGCAATGTCGCTCGACCATGCCACGGTCTTGCTCCTGCGCGACGATAGGGAGAAGCTCCTCAGCGGCGTCGTGGCGCTTGCTGGGGATTTTGATCGCGCCTCAACGGTCCAGTGCATGACAGAGCGCCTCGAGGACGCGGAGGTTGGGTCTTCACTCATCGAGCTCGAGGGTTTCGACACGCTCGCTGTCGAAAACTCGAACACGCGCGCTGCGTTCATCGGCACCAAGGGCATTGTTCTTGGCGACGAGGCGAATGTCGCTCCGGTCCTCCGAAAGCTGCGCGGCGAGGGAAAGCCCCTTGACGACGATTCGGGCGTCGGTGCGCTTTTCAGGCGTATCCATACGGGCCGCGACGCTGAACTCGCGGTCTCGCTCTATGACGATTGGCACCATGAGGTGCGCGATCTCCTCTCCCCTGAGCAAGCGTACCATCTCCTCCCCGAGCTTCGGGATCTCACCGATCTCGCCGTGGGCCTCTCGATCCAGACGGGAGTGAACATCGGCGGCTTCGTTCGCTACAACCGCACCGAGCGCGCCGAGATGGCGAAGGAGTCGCTCGATACCGTCCTCTCCAATCTCCGCAAGAACGTCTTCCTCGCGGTCACTCCCGCGGCTGCGCTCATTAGCGGGCTGAAGTTCGATCAGGAGGGGCGCGAAATCCGCTTTGGGGTCGAAGTCGGCGAAGGGGAACTCGAAGGCATCATGCGCGTGCTCCGCGCCTTCGCTGAGGCAGGCTCCGAATGATGGGCGAAGCCGCCGCGCTCCTCCACCTTGGAAGCGTGCGCTAAACCGCGCGCCTCCTGCCTCCTTAGGGAGCCAGAAGCATCAAACTCTGGGCGGAGGCGAGACGCCGCCCCACCACGCTGCCCGCGTTCGCCGCCTTCAGAGGCGGTAGTTCGGGGCCTCTTCGGTCACGACCACATCGTGGACATGGCTCTCTCGGAGCCCCTGCGACGTCTGCTTCACGAACTTCGCATTCGCCTGGAGAAGCTCGATGGTGCGCTGTCCCGTATAGCCCATGCCTGCGCGGAGGCCGCCAACAAGCTGATGCACGACGCTCGCGAGTGAGCCTCGATAAGGCACGCGCCCCTCAATCCCTTCGGGGACGAGCTTATCGACGTTGAGGTCAGCTTGCGCATAGCGATCGGCCGAGCCCTTGCTCATCGCGCCAAGCGAGCCCATCCCGCGGTAGCTCTTATACGTCCGGCCCTGATAGAGGACGAGCTGCCCGGGGCTCTCGTCGGTCCCAGCAAAAAGACTTCCGAGCATCACGGAGCTCGCCCCGAAGGCGAGCGCTTTCACGATATCGCCCGAATATTTGATCCCGCCGTCAGCGATGATCGGCACGCCGCGCTCCCGCCCGACCGCGGCGCAATCCATGATGGCCGTGAGCTGCGGCACGCCGATGCCTGCGATCATCCGCGTCGTGCAGATCGAGCCGGGACCGATGCCCACCTTGACGGCGTCGGCGCCGGCATCGATGAGCGCCGTCGTGCCTTCCGCCGTTGCGACATTGCCCGCGACCACTTGGACCGCGTCGCCGTAGCGGCCCTTCACCGCCTTCACCGCTTCGATCACGTTCTTTGAGTGACCGTGCGCCGTATCGATCACGATGACATCGACGCCGGCTTCGACGAGGAGACCAACGCGCTGATCGCGATCGGTCCCCGGCCCAACGGCAGCGCCGACGCGCAGACGCCCGCGCTCATCCTTGATGGCCTCCGGATGCTTTTCGGCCTGAAGGAGATCCTTGATGGTGATGAGCCCGACCAATTTGCCGTCATCATCCACCACGAGAAGCTTTTCGATCCGGTGCTTGTGGAGGAGTTCGCGTGCTTCGTCTTGGGCGACCCCCGGCTGTGCGGTGATGAGCTCACGCGTCATGAGCTCGCTGACCGGCAAATCGAGGCGGTCTTCGAAGCGCACATCCCGGCTCGTCAGGATGCCGACGGGCTTATCGCCTTCGACGACGGGGAGCCCGGAGATGTCATGCTCGCGCATGATCTCGAAAGCTTCGCGAAGGAGGGTTGTCGGCGCGATGGTGATCGGATCGACGATCATCCCGGTCTCGGCCCGCTTCACCTTCTCAACCTCGCGGGCCTGCTGCTCAGGGCTGAGGTTCTTATGGATGATTCCGAGGCCACCGAGTCGCGCCATGGTGATGGCCGTCCGCGACTCTGTGACCGTATCCATCGCGCTCGAGACGATCGGGATGTTCAGTTCGAGCCCTCGAGAGAACCGAGTTCGCACATCCGCCTCTGCCGGGATGAAATCGCTATACCCGGGAACCAAGAGGATGTCGTCGAATGTCAGCGCTTCGCGTAGCCTAGAATCGGTCAAGGCGGCCTCCCTTTTGAGGTGGCGGAAAAGTATAGCTGAGCATTCCGGAGACGCATTCAAAGAATGCGCGCCTCCGAAATCCGCGGCTTTCGTTCGATATGGAGCCAGATCGAGCCGACGCCGACCCCAATTTAAACGTCGAGCTCCGCCGCGGACGCGCGGGGAGCGTGCTCCATGATGTATTGGTAGCGGGCCGAAGGATCGCGCCCCATGAGTTCGTTAAGGACCCGATCGGTCGCAAGTGCGTCCTCGATCGTGACCCGGATGGCACGCCGCTTGGCGGGATCAAGCGTCGTTTCGCGAAGCTCCTCCGCCGTCATCTCGCCGAGACCCTTGAAGCGAGAGATCTCCGGCTTCACGTTCTTCGGAAGCTTCGCGAGGATTTCATCGCGCTCCTCATCGTCGAGCGCCCAGTATGTCTCTTTGCCGGCGTCGATCCGGTAAAGCGGGGGTTGAGCGATGTAGATATGCCCGGCCTTCACCAGCTCGGGCAGCATCCGGTAGAAGAAGGTGAGCAGCAGCGTAGCGATGTGATGACCGTCGCTGTCTGCGTCCATCAAAAGGAAGATGCGTCCGTAGCGAAGCTTCGAGATGTCGAAGTTCTTGCCCGAGCCACAACCAAGCGCGCTCACGATATCCTGAAGCTCGCGGTTCGCCGCGATCTGGGCCGCCGTCGCGCGCTCGGCATTCAACACCTTACCGCGGAGGGGAAGGATCGCTTGGAAACGGCGATCGCGCCCCATCTTCGCGTTGCCTCCCGCTGAATCACCCTCGACGAGGAAAAGCTCGGAAACCGCCGGATCGGTGCTCGAGCAATCGTTCAGCTTGCCGGGCAGGTTGAGGCGATGGCTCACGGCCGTCTTTCGGCTCACCTGCTGGCTTGCGGCGCGACTCGCTTCGCGCGCGCGCGCCGAGATGATGATTCGCGCAACAATCGCCTCGGCGATGGATTGATTCTGATTCAGATAGAGCTCCAGCGCGCTTCGAACAGCGTTTTCGACAGGCGCCGCGATCTCGGGGTTGTTCAGTCGATCCTTGGTCTGCCCCTGAAACTGAGGCTCCGGGACGAAGACGCTGATGATGGCGAAGAGCCCCTCGCGCACATCCTCTGCCGTGATGCGAAGTCCTTTCGGAAGGAGCTTATGCTGCTCCATATACGCTCGGATCGCTTTGGTGAGCGCCTGCTTCAACCCGGCTTCATGGGTGCCGCCCGAGCCAGTCGGGATGCCATTGGCGTAGCTTCGGAGCACCTCCTCCGTTCCCTCGGTCCATTGGAGGGCGACCTCGAGCCGCGGATCGTCCTCTCGCTCGTAAACGAAAGGCTCCGGATGGACGACAGGCTTGCCCTTTTCGGCGACGATCCGCTTCAGATAATCCGCGATCCCGTTCGGATGCTTGAAGACTTCTTTTTGACCGCTCGAATGGTCAACGAAGGTGATCTCGAGCCCCTTATGAAGATAACTCTTCACCTCGAGCGTCTCGCGAACGATGGCCGGATCGAATTTCGCTCGCTTGCCGAAGATTTCAGGATCCGGGCGGAAGTGGATCCGGGTCCCGCGCTTCCGCGTCTCGCCCAGCTTTTTGATCTTGGTCGTGGCGATGCCGCGTGCAAACTCTTGTTCGAACTCGGCTCCATCGCGGCGGATGGTCGCCCGCATCGATTCACTCAGGGCGTTGACGACCGACGAGCCGACGCCGTGAAGGCCACCCGAAATCTGATACCCCTTCCCTTCGAATTTTCCCCCGGCGTGAAGGGTCGTCAGGATAATTTCGAGCGCGCTTTTTTTGAATTTTGGATGGATGTCGACGGGAATCCCGCGCCCATTATCCGTGACCGTCGCGCCGCGCAGATCCTTATCGAGCGAGACGAGGATCCGGCTCGCGTGTCCATTGATCGCCTCGTCGACAGAGTTATCGACGATCTCCCAGAGCAGGTGGTGATAGCCGCGGGAATCGGTCCCGCCGATGTACATTGCGGGACGCTTCCGGACGGGCTCAAGTCCTTCGAGGACTTCAATGTCTT
>JAAZAH010000322.1 GCA_012514415.1 Sandaracinaceae bacterium | reverse complement strand
GGCACCGGAGCGACGGGGGTTGGGGTGGCACTCTCCGCCGCGCTCGGTGCCGTTTCGACGGGGGCAGGCGGCGCAGGTGGCGGCACGGCAGGCGGCGCAGGCGGCGCCTCTCCACGCGGACCGCTCGCTGCGAAGTGCCCATCCAACGGACTCTCATATCCGGCCGGCGGGCCAAAGAGATCATCCGCCGCAGGAGCGCCCACCGGCTCATCCGAATCGTCCTCAAGAAGGTCCTCGGGCGTACCGAAAGGATCGGCTTCTTTCGCTTCGGGGGGAGCCGCCGTGGGAGCGTCGGCCTCAGGAGGCACGCGCTCAGCGGGAGTCGGTGCAAACGGCGCGGGCGGAGGCGCCAATCCGCCAGCCTCGGCCTCAGCTGCGGCCGCATCACTCGGCGGCGGAGGCTCCGACGAAAAGCCGAAATACGAAGAACGCTCTTCCTCCGCGCCCGCCTCTTCCTCAAGAAGACTGCTCAATTCGGCCGCCTTCGTCCCCACTCCGGCGCGCGCTGCCTGAGCCTCGAGCGCGTCGTTGATGCTTCCAGCGATGGCGCGGAAAGCGCGCGGCATCTCCGAAATCTTCAGGCGGCTGCCGCCATCCTCGGCGAGATTGGCAGCAGCGTGCGCGAAACGCCTTCGCGGCCGCACCGCTTCGATTGAGTAGAAAAGCCAGCCGATCAGCGCGAGCAGCAGGGCGCCCCCCGCGAGCATGGGGAGCGGGAGCGACTGAATCGCATCCTCCGAAATCGCCGGAATCAGCTCGAGCGGCGATCGAAGCGTCTTCACCTCACGGACGAGCGCCACACCCGCATCGGCCGATGCTGCAGAGCCAATCATCGCAGCGACAAGCCCTTGCGCGCCATCTCCAAGCGAGAAGGGCGCCGACGCACGCTGCTCGATTCGTTCGCCTCGCTCTTGGATCGCCTTCGTGAACTCCTTCTCGCCCAGGCGAAGCGTGCCGGGGATGCTCGAACCGAGAATCGAGTCGCCGAGATAGAACGCGATCGCCGTATCCGGCAGGAGCCGGCTTAGGTGCGCCGCAAAACGCGCGTCGAGCTTTTTCCCGTGTGCGATCGCGCCGATATAGCGCCC
Source organism: Sandaracinaceae bacterium (assembly GCA_012514415.1). Lineage (GTDB taxonomy): Bacteria > Myxococcota_A > Polyangia > Polyangiales > Houyiibacteriaceae > JAAYBZ01. The sequence continues at coordinate 2,264 of JAAZAH010000322.1, read as the reverse complement.
TTGATCAACCACCGGCCTCGCCACGAACCGATAGAGCTCCCCATCGTAGAGCATGATGTCGTCGGTGAGGTAGCCGCGGAGCGCATCCCGTACAAACGGGAAGGCGCCGAGGCCCGCTCCGCTCGGAGCTCGAGTATTTGCGCCGATATCAGCGACGATCGTCCCATCGATCGACAGCGCCATGAGACGATCCGCCGAACCTTCGCCTAGCTGCGCATCGAGATTTTTGAGCGCGTGCTCGAGATTGTTGCGGTCGACCGGTTGTCCACTCTGATGTGTAATCAGCGCGGCGCGCAGATCTCCATTCACCGCAAGACCCGCAATCGCCGACACACGTCGGTGTGCCTCAAGCGCCAGCGCCATGTCGAGCTCACGTAGGTCGCGCACCAAAGAGCGATCTGCGGCGCGGCTCCGCTGATCGTTGAGTTCATCGACAAGGATAAACGCGAGCGCCGCCATCAGAGCGAGACCGATCGCAAGGACGAGATACCAGATTCGGGAGAGCATGTAGACTCCAGTTGGAGGAACTCACTTCTGAGCGAGCTCAGAGAGCGAGCGGAGGAAGCGTGATGGTCTGAGAACCATGAGGAGGTACGATGAGCGAGGTATCGTGAACGGCTTCTCCGTTGAGAAAGACCCGCACGGTGTATTCGCCGGGCTCGATATTTTCGAAGCGGAAGCTGCCATCGGCTTCAATATCGGCACAGGCAATCAATCCCTCGACAACGATGAGCCGACCACCGAGATGCGCATAGAGAGCGTCGTGTAATGGATATTCGCCTGGCTTCGATGGCGCCGAAAATTCCGTGGCGTGTCCCGGCGCGAGGGCCGCACCGTCGAGACCGTCAATCGCGTCTGAGCTCGGATGGTAGGGCGTCCCATCGCCATTTTGGAGCGCGATATTGGCACCTGGCGCCGCGATGAGGGTCTCGGGAAGAAGCGCCCCGCCGCGATATCGGGCTCCGCAGGAAGCCGTGGACTCCGCGCCTTCACTCAAGATCGCGACGCGCAGTGCGCGCTTTAAATCACCCTGAGGCTCGACTGTTGGAAGGAACCCGTTGCGCACTCGCAGATAGCTCGGTGAATCCTTCTGCTCGACCGTGCGAAGCTCGACTTCGATCTTGCCTCGGACCGGTGCAGCCATCACCGTACCGGCCGCCAAGAGTACAGCGAGCGAGCAGAGGCTGAGGAATGTTCTAGGTTTGGTCATAGCGCCTTGATGCAGAGCAACTTACCCGATGCTACCTGCGGGCGCGCCCGGCGATCAACCGACCGAAGACGCGTTTTCTTTCGACAGAGATTCCCAAACTCTGCCCCAGACGCCAAAATAAATACCGAAAACTCAATCGATCTCGCTCGGATCGATCGGCGGCGGGGCGTAGTAGTCGACCACAGGGATCTTGGTGGGGTGAATGTGGATGTCCGTGGAAAGGCGCGGATCACCTGGATCTCCCGCGATTTCCGCGGGCATCGGCCGATCGAATTCCACCCGAATCGCGTCTGCGAGGAAGTCGTGGAGACCTTTGCTGCGATAGCTCCCCTTCCAGATGCTCGGCAGATTGAACGCAACATCTTGCGAGTTCATGTTCAGGATTCGGACACTGAACTGCTCGCCTTGGGGATCGGCGAACGGAAAGATCCTCGAGCCCCAACCCCAATAAGGAACGGTCGAGAAGATCACGGATCGGGTCGGCCCTTCGTAGAGGATCTCGCCCTTCGCGATCGGCGCGCCAACGGGCTGTCCTTCGTCTCCAAGTCGCGCGGCGTTCCCGCCTAGATTCGTCACACGAACCTTCGCTTTGGGAAGGAAGAAAACACGCGGTAGCGTAAGCCCCCCAAGTGAGACGGTGTACCCGAGTGCTCCGGCGCCGAGTTTGCCTACGACGGGAATCTTCGCTGCCGCATCTTTAACTCGGTTGTAGTCGTAGATCGCCATCCCATCGACGCCGATCCCGGCGAAAGGGGCCAGACGCCCATCGATCCGAAGCATGCGGATGTATCCGTGACCGCCCTCTTCTCGGAGACGCGCGAGATCCGCAAAGACCGCCTTCGGTTTCCGCCCGCCTTGCGCGCCGAGCACCCAAGCAAGTCCATTTCCGGTCCCGAGCTTGAGCATGCCAAAGCGGGGGAGGGGCTTACCGAGCGCTTCACAGCGATCGACGATCCAGGTGACCACTTGAGAAAACGTTCCGTCGCCGCCGCCGCTGAGGACGGTGTGATAGCCAAGCGAAACAATCCGCTCGGCCATCTCCTCACCTTCCTCG
>JAAZAH010000321.1 GCA_012514415.1 Sandaracinaceae bacterium | reverse complement strand
TCGCGCCGGGCGACATCATCTTCGTTACGCGCACCGGCGTCGCGAACGTTCGCGATGCCCTCGGTGCCATCGGTCCGATCCTCGTCGCTGGCGGGATGTTCGGATCGAACGTCGGCGCAATCATGGTCACTCAATAACGATCTCGCTTTTCGGGGGGAAAGCTCATGAAGAAGAACTATCGCATTGTCTTGGTCGGCAACGAAACGCTCGCAGCCGAGGCCGGACAGCGACTCATCGAACGGGGCCATCAGGTCCTCGCCATCATCACCGAATCCGAGGCCATCGCGGCCTGGGCTAAGCGGCAAGACGTGCCGCGACGGACAATCGATGAAATCATCGAAGGAGAGGATTTCGACATCCTTTTCAGCCTCGCCTACCTTCGCCCTCTTCCTCTCGCGCTCATCGAAAAGGCGAAACTCGAAGCGATCAACTTCCACGATGGCCCGCTCCCTCGCTATGCGGGGGTTTACACCACATCATGGGCGATCCTAGAGGGCGCGCGCGAATACGGCGTTCGCTACCACCGCATGATCGAGGCGCTTGATGCAGGAGATATCGTCGCCAAGCGCGATTTTGAGCTCGACGAAGAAGAAACCGCGCTCTCGCTCAACACACGCGCCTTTACTGAGGCACTCTCCCTTTTCGATGAGCTTCTGGACCGCATCGAAGCGGGCGTCGATCTCTGTCTCGAACGCGGTCGACCGCCAAGCCGGGTCTACCTAAAACGAGAGCGGCCGCATGCCGTCGCGATCATCGATCCCTCCATGGGCGTCGAGGCAGTCCACCGACTCTCGAGGGCGCTCGATTTCGGCGATTATCCGAACCCCCTAACGAAACCGAAATTTCGGGTCGACGGGGTCTTCTATAGCTTCGATTCCATCGAGCTCCTCGAAGCCGGCGGGCCGAGCGAACCCGGTGCGATCCTGGATGTGCGCGATGACTCAGTGACGCTCACGCTGAGCGATGGTCTTGTCCGGCTCCGAGGGGTCCGCGCGCTCACGCCGCCCGCGCGACCACTTCGGCGAGGCGCCAGGATCGTCGGTCTGGATCGAGAAGAAAGGCGGCGCTTTCAAGAGGCCCATGAAGAGTGCGCCCGCTACGAAGAGTCGATCGTCCGCGAGCTTCAATCCCTCGAACCTCCCGCACTTCCGATCATCACGCAGAGCGAGCGGAAGGAGCGCGCAGCCGCACAGGCGCGTGTGGATGTCCCGCTCGTCTCGGAAGGAGAAGCCTCAGAATTCATCGCGGCTTTCGCCATCGCGCTCGGTCGCTTCTCAAGCGCCTACCGCATCAGCCTCGGTTTTGAGAGCGACGCGCAGCGAAGGCGTGCTGTGTCGACCGCGGGCCTGATGATGGAAACGCTTCCGATGACACTCGACGTGAGCCGCCAAAAACGCGTCGGAGGACTGCTCGATGAGCTTCGCTCGCTTCTCGCCTCGCCGAGACTGGAAAGCGCGATCCCGCGCGATCTCTTCGTCCGCATGCCTCGGCTTCACCGCCCTGAACTCCCCGTGGGCGTGGTGATCGGTGAGGCGTCAACCGAGGGGCCGCCCCTACAACTGCTTATCCGAGGCAATATCGCGGCTCTCCGGATCGATCCCGCAGCTGTCGACCGAGACGACGCGCTTTCATTTTCAGAAGCCGTCGACGCTGTCCTTCGTGGGCTGCGGGCGCGCCCTCAAGCCACCATCGGCGAGCTTCCACTGCTTACGAGGGAGGATCGCGAACGCCTTCTCGCTGGGCGCATCGGAGCGCGGATCGAGCTCGGCGACCAGACGGTCAGCGATCTTTTTGAAGCAGCGGTCGATCGCGATCCCCAAAAGAGGGCGCTCATCTTTCAAGGCGAAGCGCTCAGCTACATCGAGCTCGAAAGGCTCGCGGACGCTATCGCCGCGGCCCTGATCGAACGCCAGCTTCCTAGAAACTCGGTGGTAGGCCTTTCGGCGAGGCGCGGCCCCGCCCTCGTCTATGGGGCGCTCGGGATCATGAAAGCGGGGCATGCGTATCTCCCGCTCGATCCCGATTATCCGGTCGAGCGTTTGGAGATGATGCTCGAAGACAGCAACGCGCCACTTATCCTCGTCGATGAAGTAGGCGATGGACTCTTTGAAAGCCTGCCGCTTGAACGCATCCGCCTCGATCGCCTCCCGCATACGGCATCGCGCGTCCAAGCCCAGCGCCGGATGGACGATCTGGGTTACCTGATCTTCACCTCGGGCTCTACGGGGCGCCCCAAAGGCGTGATGGTCGAGCAGCGCAACATCGTCAACTTTCTTCGAGGCATGGACGATCGCGTCGCGAGCGGTGAGAACGCCGGCGCATTCCTCGCGCTCACGAGCCTTTCCTTCGACATCTCAGTCCTTGAGCTCTTTTTCTGTCTGACGCGGGGCATGACCATCGTCCTCGCGTCTGACGAGGAGAAGACGCTTCGCCACGACATCGCGCGTAAGCGCCTCGACATCGGCCTCTTTTATTGGGGGAACTACGAAACGGTGTCGGAAGGATACGATCACTATCGACTCCTCCTCGAAGGGGTAAAGATCGCAGAGCGACATCAGATGAGCTCGGTCTTCATCCCGGAGCGTCATTTCCACGAGTTCGGGGGCGCCTATCCCAATCCATCGGTCGCCGCAGCCGCCGTCGCGGCGATCACCAAAAACCTCGAGATCCGCGCCGGCAGCTGTGTCCTCCCGCTCCATCACCCCCTCCGTGTCGCGGAGGAGTGGGCGATGGTCGATCAGCTCTCTCACGGCCGCGTAGGGCTTGCCTTCGCGAGCGGCTGGCAACCTGACGATTTCGTGCTCCGCCCGGAGAACGCCCCACCAAAAAATAAAGAGGCGCTTTTCCGTGATCTCGAAATTGTTCGGCGACTCTTCCGCGGTGAACGCGTGAAATTTCCTTCGCCGTCGGGAGAGGAGATCGCGATTCGAACCATGCCGCGTCCGGTGCAATCCGAGATCCCCATCTGGATCACGACCGCCGGAAATGTCGAGACCTTCATCGCGGCGGGGAGAGCCGGCGCCAACTTGTTGACGCACCTCTTGGGTCAAACCATCGAAGAAGTTGGAGAGAAAATCGCGCGATACCGCGAGGCGCTCGCCGACAGTGGCTACGATCCTTCTCGTTTCCGCGTC
>JAAZAH010000320.1 GCA_012514415.1 Sandaracinaceae bacterium | reverse complement strand
CTTTTTGTCGCCGCGGAATTTGCGATCATCAGCGCCTCGCGGCCCGCCCTCGAGGAAGCGACGGCGCATGGAAGTCGGAGGGCGGCGAGGGTGCTCCATATTCTCCGCGATCGCCGGCGACAAGATCGCTACATCGCGACGGCTCAGCTCGGCATCACGTTCGCGAGCCTTGGCCTTGGAATGTACGGAGAGCATCAGCTCGCCACGGCGCTCGAGGAGCCGCTCGCTCGGGTTGGAATCATCTCATCGACATCGGTTCATACCGTGTCGAGCGTGATCGCGATTGGCCTGCTCACCTACGTACACATCGTCCTTGGTGAGATGATCCCGAAGACCTTGGCTCTTCAGCACCCGGTCACGACGGCGATCCGAGTCAACTCACTCATTCGCTTTTTGAATGCGCTCCTCCTCCCCGTCGTTCTCTTGATGAACGCGCTCGGGACACTCTTCCTCCGCATGATCGGCATGCGCCGAAGCATTGAGCATGAGGCGCCGACGCAGGAATATCTTCGCTATGTCGTTGAAGAGAGCGTCGCCGAGGGGCAGCTCGACGAAGATGCGGGCGAGGTCCTCACCGAGCTCTTTGATTTCGGCGATCTCACGGCCGCGGAGGTGATGACGCCGCGCGTGAAGATCGTCGCGATCGAACGGGGAGCATCGGCCGAGGAGCTCCGCGCCGTCCTTCGAGGAAAGCGCCATACGCGCTATCCAGTTTACGAAGAGAGCATCGATCACATCATCGGTTTCGTTCTCATCCGGGATCTCCTCGATGTCCTTCTCGAAGAGCGTCCGCTCCCCGACGAGATCATCCGTGAGTTGCCCTATTTCCCCGAGACTTCGCGCCTCGACCACGTGCTCAGTCTGATGCGGGGTGAAAAGAAGCAGATCGGCGTCGTGATCGATGAGTACGGCGGCACGGCGGGCATTGTCACCATCGAGGATCTCTTTGAAGAGGTCGTGGGCGAGATCGCCGATGGACAGGCATCGAGACTTCCAATCGAATGGTACGGATCGAAGCTCCGCGCGCTTGGCTCGGCGCGTCTCGATGAGATCGGCGATGAGCTGGATCGCCCCGAGCTCGAACACGACGAGGTCGATACCGTCAGTGGGCTTGTTCTCTACGTGCTCGATCGGCCTCCCGAAGTCGGCGAGGTCATCGAGTGGGAGGGGCTCGCCATACGCGTGCTTTCGGTCGAGGGGCATGGCGTGCGCGAAGCCGAGATCGAACGGCTCTACGAGAGCCCGCCTGAAGCGGAAGAAGACTGACGCACGCGAAGCGCTCTAGAGAGAGGCCTCGGTAAAAAGACGTGCGAATCAATCGAGATAGGGGATGGGTTCCGCGATCCGCCGCTTCCCCAAAAAGCGCATGAGACGCGTGCTCGGCTTGCCTTCATTGTCGTACTCGATGAGCGCGTAAGTGAGACCGCTGTCTTGACCTAGATGATGAAGGTCGAGGTTGATCATCTTCATCCATGTGCCCGTGTTGACGAGGATCTTCCCATTGCGCTGGCGGATGAAACGCGGACCATGGCTGTGTCCGACGATCAGGGTATGGACTCCGCGGGCCCGGTTCAGAGCCCGCGCGCAGCGCTCGTCGTAGCCATGCGTGAGCTCAAAGATCTCATCGCGAAGGCGAGCGGGGAGGGCGAGCAGCCCGCGAAAGAAGCCCTTGAGCGCGAAAACACGGTGCCGCGAAAAGTGCCTCGTTGACCACCAGGCGAAAAGAATGAAGAGGCGAAAATCGAAGAAGAGCGAGGCGATCATGAAGCGGCCAAGTGGCTGAATCCGATCGATATAAGCGCGTCTTTCCTTGAGTGGATTCATCACCTCGATGATCCAGAGCGCACCCCACGGTAGGATGAGGATCTCCTCGCCTTCACGCCCTTCACGCGTCATTTTCGCGTAATCGACTCGGTGGATCCGCTCGAATTGATGTCCGTGGCGGATCTGAATGCCCTCTGGGAGATAATAAGTGTCGGAGCGGGTGATGAACTGAATCTGACCTCGAACGGCCTCGCCGCCGAGATAACGGATCAGCAGTTCTTGAGGGCCTCGGAGCCACATCTCGATGTCGTGGTTGCCAGGGAGGTAGGTGAGGCGGTTGTCCGGGTGCTCGAGGAAGCACCTGAGCGCATCAACAAAAATCGGATGCCCCTCGAGACAGCGCCTCAGCCTCTCGGCGGCGATCTCATGTGTGATCTCGCGTGGAAACGCGCCGCTAATCCGAACCTTGAGGAGGTCGAAGATAT
>JAAZAH010000319.1 GCA_012514415.1 Sandaracinaceae bacterium | reverse complement strand
TTAGGGCGTCTCTATAGGAGCTCGCCTCAATGGGCGCCGCAGCCGCCCTCGCCGCCGCAGCCGCCCTCGCCGCCGCAGCTTCCTTCTCCGCCGCAGCTTCCTTCGGCGGCCCCGGCCTCATCGGCCTCCGTTTCGCCGCCCGTGCTGCTTTCGACGACGGGCTCGTTTTGCTCGGAGCTCTCGGCGCTTCCCGCGCATCCGGTGGTGAAGCCGAGCGCGGCGGTTGCCATGGCTAAGATCGTATGCTTGAGAGGTGCTTTCATGAATGGACCTTTGGTTCGCAGATGGAGTGGATGCAGCGCAGCGGCCGCAAAAGAGCCGTGCGGAGGCGTGGCCCTAAGCTGAAACGCTAATGAATCGAGGGGCCCACTTCAACTCATTGGGTGCGATTTTTGGATGCGATTTCAGCATCACGTTCAAGGAGGCTTGCGGAGTGGCTTAGCGCTTGGGCGAGGAGCGGCGGGGGCGGGTCGCGCCTCTCCGCTCAGCCCCGACGCGGCTCTCCCTCGTCGGTGCCTCTTGCCGACGCCTTGGCGGCGACTTCCCATCGCTGATTCGCCGCTCCGAACGTTTCCGGTGCGATGCGGACTTCCGCCCCTCCGAACGTTCGCTTTCCCGCTCGGGCGGGGCAAGAACGCCGCGAAGCTTTCGATCGCGGATCGAGGCCTCGCGAAGTTCGACGCGCACTCGATCGCCAAGCGTGAAGGTCCGTCCCGATCGCGGTGCACTCAAGCGGATCCCGAGCGCATCCACCTCGAATTGTTCCTCACCAAGGGTCTCGACGGGCACGAAGAGATCGACGAAGGGTTCGTCACATTCTACGTAAAGGCCGTAATGCTCGATCCCCGAGATGCGACCTTCAAAGACCTCGCCGGTTCGCTCGCGCATGATGATCACGCGGTAGAGGTCGACGATATCGCGCTCGACCACCATCGCGCGCCGTTCGAGCCTGCTGGTCTCGGCGGAGATGAGTTCGAGGCGGGGGAGAAGCACGGCTTCATCGAGGCGTTCTCGTCGAACCATCGCTTTAATGATGCGGTGGACGGTGAGATCGGAATAACGACGGATCGGCGCCGTGAAGTGTAGGTAGTCGCGCGTTGCGAGCCCGAAATGTCCGACATCAGGGCTCGTCTGATAGCTCGCTTGTTGCATCGAGCGGAGGAGGAGATATCGAAGCGTCGGCGCCATCTCCTCACCTTCGATGGCCCTAAGAAACTGACTGAGTTTCTTAGGGTTCTCGGCGTCTTCGACGGCGAGCTCATAGCCGAGCGAACCGGCGAGACGCGAAAACACCTCGAGTTTCGAGCGATCAGGCGTTCCGTGGACGCGGAAGATGGAGGGAAGGCCGCGATCTTTGACGATCTTGGCCACGGTCTCATTGGTGATCAGCATCATCTCTTCGACGATGCGGTAGGCTTCACGCACGCCCGGATCGCGGCGAGAGCGCACGACGTCGATCGGCTCGACGCCGCTCTCGTCAAAGACGATTTTTGCCTCGGGGAGATCAAAATCGAGCGCGCCTCGCTTCAACCTGCGCTGCCTCAAGGTTTGTGCGAGCTCGTGCATCAGCTCGAGCATCGGGCGGCGTACGTTTGCACCGCGTTCGATGGGCCCCTCTTTTGAGAGGCCAAGCGCGCGCGCCACGCCCTCATAAGTGAGTTTGGCTCGCGTCCGAATCACGGCTTCGTGAATGGTCGCATCGCGCACAACGCCGCGGCGATTGAGCCGAAGATCGACCACTATCGCGAGGCGATCTTTTCTCGGCATAAGGCTCGCGAGGCCGCTGCTTAGCGATGGCGGAAGCATGGGAATCGCGCGCGTCGGAAGGTAGATGCTGTTTCCGCGTTCGAGCGCTTCGGCGTCCATCGCCCCGCCTTCCTCGACATAGTGTGCGACATCGGCGATGGCGACGACGAGGCGGCACTCGCTCCCGGAGATTCGTTCAATATAGAGCGCGTCATCGCAATCGCGCGCGTCGGGCGGGTCGATCGTGACGAATTCGAGATCGCGCAGATCGAGGCGATCGCGCTTCTCTGCGGGACTTACGCTCGTGCCAAGGCGGGCCGCCTCCGCCAGGACCGATTCGGGGAATTCCTCGACGATATTCTCGCGGATCTCGATCTTCTTCGTCTCGATCTCCGTGAGTCCTTGGGTGCCGAGGACTTCGAGGATTGTGACCGCGGCGTCGTCGTCTCGATGCTGAGGGAATCGCGTGATCTCGGCGACGAGTGCCGTGTCGGGGCCGACATTCGGAGGGATTTTTCCCTCGATTTCGAGAGGGCTGCGGAGGCGAAGATCATCGGGTTCGAAGAGCGGCCGGCCACCAAAGAATCGGATGGAGCCGGTGATGCGCTTCGGGCGGCGCTCGCGGATAACGCGGACGCTTCCCTCGCGTCCCTTTTCGCTGGGGTAGACTTCCACTTCGACGAGATCCCCATGGAGAGCTGCGCCGAGATGTGTATGGGGGATGAAGATATCCGGCCCGCCATCGGAGCCAGGGATGAAGCCGAAGCCTCGCGGGCTCATCATCAGCCGGCCCGTGAGGCGCGGGGCGGGGAGCCCCCCATCTCTTCCACGCGTCTCAGACGTATACGTCCCAAAGGCTCGTCTCTCGGGTGCTTTGGACTCGAAGCGATAGCGCCGGCCGGGCATCTCACGAACCTTCCCTTTTTCGGCGAGGCGATCGAGGAGATGAGCCAGTTGTTCAGTCTTTGATTTGGGGATGCCGAGATGAGCGGCGAGCTCCCCCAAGCGGAGTGCGCGAGGAGCGCGTTCTTCTAGAATTTCGAGTACAGACTCGCGGTGAATGCGTTTCATAAGTGTATCGGGAGACGCCCGATATCCGTCTTTTTGTAGAAAGTGGGCGCGGGATCAGCGGAGCGCATGGAGCACTCCGTCGTCCGCACCGAGATAGAGAGTTCCATCCGCGGCGATCGCCGGGGAGGTGTCGACATCAGCGCCGATATTCACACGAAAGAGGAGTCCCCCCTCCGAATCAATTGCATAAAGGAATCCATCCTGCGCGCCAAAATAGGCATGACCCTCGGAGTCGACACGGATGGAGGAGCGGATTCGCCCGTTTGCGGCGAATCGGAAGCGGAGCGTCCCATCGCGCTCGATCGCATAGACGTGCTGATCGTACGAGCCGACGAGGATGGTTCCATCGGGTGCGATGGCAGGCGTCCCGCGAATTTCTGCGTTTGTAGCGAACCGCATGAACTCGCGGCCCCGCTCATCGAGGCCGACGAGGTGGCCAAGCGCAGTGCCCACATAGAAGCTGCCGTCGCGTGCAACGGCGACGCCGCCGATCACAGACGAGCCGACGGAGGTTTCGAAAAGCAGTCTTCCGTCTGAATCGAGCGCGACGACCGTCCCTTCGACCGTGCCAAAGAGGATCATCCCATCGGGGTGGACCGAAGGGGCGCTCCGAATCTGCGAGGCGGTTTCGTAGTGGAAGAGCTCATTTCCCTCGCGATCGAAAGCGAAGATGCCATCGGCCGCCACGATGATATTTTCATGCTCATCGAGGGTGATGCTCGAGAGGATCGAGCCCTTGACGCGGACGCGAAAGAGCGTCTGGCCTAGGGGCGTAAGCGCGGTGATGTAGCCGTCATCGCTCCCAAAGACGATGGTTCCATCTTTCATCGCGGCGGCGGCTGCATAGACGCGACCACTGGCGCGATGGCGGAAGCGAAGCTTTCCTTCCGAAGAAACCGCGAAAAAATGACGATCGAGGCTGCCGACAAAGGCCGTGCCGTCTTCGGCGAGGATCGGCGAGGCCGTGATGCGCCCACCCGTGCGGATAGTGAAGCGCGCGGTCGGAGGCTCGACGGGGCCCGCATGGGGGCTTTGTCCGGTATGCGCGGGGCCACCCATGAATTGGCGTTCGGTCGGCGTGAAGATGGCGCTCTCGACAAAAGCCGGATGCTCGGGATCAAGCGCAGGGTCATCTTCGCCCGAGAGATCGATCGTCCCGGTTTCATCGGGTTCGATGACGCCTTCGAGCGCGAGCTCACGGCGGACTTCCTCCTCGAAACGGCATCGACCTTCGTGACAGATCCGCGTGCCCCGGCAGGCTTCGTCGGATTGACATGGGGCGGACGCGAGGTCTTCACGCGAGCCGCATGCGCTGAGCGCGAGCGCCAGAAAGAGAACGGAAAAAGCGAAGATTCGGATTTGAATGGGGTGCAGGGTGGCGAAGTTCATTACGCCGCGAAAGCTCGATGGGGCGTGAAGCAAAGAGCGCATGATTTCAAAGCAGTGCTGTCGATACAAAATGAGTCTCATCCGGATCATAACGCATCATCGGCCGTTTAGCTTGCCGAAATACAAATCATTTCCGACGACGGCTGCGACGCGATCTCCGGAGGGTGAGAGGGCGGCGGCGCGAATCTCGGGCGATTCACCCCAAGCCTCGTGTCGAAGCACGAGGTTGGGCTTGCCGTCGCGAAGGACGATGAGGGCCGAAGGGATCGCGATGAGGCGAGCCTCCCCGTCGCGGCTCACGCGTGGGCCGAGAATCGGACTCGGAAGGGGCTCCTCTTCGCCGAGATCGAAGGGCTGACCCGCGGGCGCGGCCTCGACATCAAGGGGAACGATGCGGCGGAGTTTTCCGCGCTCGACGACGACGCCTTGCGGCGCCCAGCCGACCACCTCCCAAGGTTCTTCTTTCGGGGCGCCCGGGGCGCAGCCACTCCCATCGTCGATGGGAATCAGCTTGGTGCGAGGCGGAGCTCCCTCGTCTTGGCGAAGCGCCCGAACACCGACGCGCGAGCCGTAGCAAGCGGTTTCGATCGATACGAGGCCATATCGATCGAGAAGATCGCGCGCGGGGTAGGGCGCCTCATCGCTTGGAACGATCACAGGCTCTTCGCTGCTCAGATCGACCTTGGTGGGTGAGGAGCCGCCGATGAGAAGTGCGCCTTCTTCATCGAAGGCGAGCCCGCGAAGCCATGCATCTCCATCAAGCGAACCCGGGAGGGGCAGACGGCTCAGTGAGATGGCCGAGGCTGGGAGAAGTTTGAATGCATCCCGCAAGATCGCGTTCAGCTCCTCGTCGCCGCGCTCGCGTAAATCGCGCGCAAGAGAGAGGGCCTCGTCAAGCTCTCCGCGAAGGAGGAGTTCCCCGACGATGAGGCCTTCGGCAACGCGCGCGTAGTTCTTTCCGCACGAAAGACCGCGGTGCTCGTCGATGGTGAGGCGGGGGGCCTCGGATTCACGGCAGAGCGCAGTCGAAAGGCGGAGGAGGGAGCGCGCCGCATGCGCAGCAGCCGACGGCTCCACGGCGCTCCGGCCGATCTCCTCAAGGCGCTCGAGCGTCTGCTTGGGCTCAAGGTCAACGAGCATGAAACCTCCAGGGCGGTTCAGCCAATTCAGAGTGAGCGCCTCCATTCCTTCGGCGTGAAGCTCGGCGGTGAGGTCCGTATAGCCATCCTCATCGCGGTCGATGCCACGGAGAGAGAGCGAAAAACTCTTCTCGTCTTCGTTCCGCGGTGCGGCGATTCGGATGGCTTTGCGGATGCGGGGAGAAGGAATGAGGTTGGCGACCCCGCCTGCCGAACCTTCACCAAAGGCGCATTCTTCCGTGAGGTTATAGAGCACGAAATTCGGCGCCGGGAGGCTGAGCCCGCCTTTTTTGAACGCGCAATCTTCGGCGCGATCCAGCGATTTGAATTCGGATGGCCTGAGCGTTCCGTCACGCCGCTCAAGGATTTTCATGCGGTAATGGGTCTCATCGCTCTCGAGAATAAAGGCCGAGGCGTTTCCTTCGGCGCCGCCGTTCAACTCCAAAAGAAGATGGATGGAGCTTCCGGCGGGGGCGCCATACTCGTCGCCTGCCACGCGCACGCGATCGGTGCCGGGCTCGAGGGTGAGGCTTTCGAGCGCCTTGAACACCGTCTCCTCTTGAGCGGCCTCATCGGCACGTTCATTTGTGGCGCTCACGCTCTTTGCCTCGGCGGCTTCTTTATCCAGCCCAAAAGGAACCTCGCGGCTCTGATTGCAGCTTGAGCAGCCCGGAAAGAGCAGGGCGAGGGCGATGAGAGGCAGCGCTCGGACGGTCCACGAAGGGGACCACCCGAAGCGCAGGACGCTCTGGCGCTCAGAGCGCGGGGAGAGGAACGGCTGGACACTCGATCCGTGCATGCCGAAGGGATACCATAGATCGGGTCTCGGCGGTGCCCGCGCGCTCGGAGTTCGATGAGTTTCGTGTGGGAAAAAAAGAGACTCGCGAGAGCGAAATGCGTGCCCGTGTGCGGTCGGTTCGACTAGCGCGGCGGGCGCAATCGGTGCCTTCGCCGCCAGCCCGACAGCGCGAGCACCAAAACGAGCGCAAACCAAGGATAGAGCGCGGTCTCCGCGTCCGCTGCGCTGCAGCCGCTGAGCAGCCGCCGATCTTTATCTGATGGAGGGGTGCATTCACCTTTGAGCGAACAGACCTCATCGCCTTGGCATCCGATGACGGGCCGGCTTGGAAGGAGGCAATCGGGATCCGGCGCGCCACAGCCGCATTGGCACGCGCCGCCCGACCCATAATCGTCGGGATCACATCGCCAGCCATCCGGCGTCTCACACTCATCCTCGGGGCTGCACTCGCTCCGGAGCTGAAAGTCCGCCATGCAAGTGCGATCTCTACAGATCGTTTCGCACACACTCGAGATCTTTGGGGAGCGCTCGCAGAGATGATCGAAGGCCCGATAGGCGTAGACGATTCCTTCGGATCCGTCGCTATCGTTGCGGCGCACGACTTCACGGCAGGCTCCGCCCGCGCGCTCTCGATAGTCCGCATGGCCGAAGACGAGGACACCGACGAGCGCGCCGGTCTCATCGAAGACTCCCGAGCCCGAGTTCCCCGAGAATGCGTCAAGGTTGGCGAGGAAGACGTTGCCATCGAAGAGGCTCGAGCGCATCACGCGCGCCCCAGTGGCGATTTTGGCCGGGAGCCCGCTTGGATGTCCGATCATGGCGACGCGGGTGTTCTCCGGGAGGCTTCCTCGGGGCATCCGGAGCGCGACGGGGCGGAGGTGTGGAGCCACCTCGCGATCGAGGCGAAGAAACGCGAAATCGAGGCCGCTTCGATTTGAGTGCGCGCGGGCAATGATCTCGCTGCATCCGTACACATCGTCGTCGGTGATGCGTGCGAGCGAGCGTTCATCCGCCATGCGGTAGTTGAAGACGATGGCGTTCGCTTGGCATGAGCTGCCGGAAGGCACGCAATGCCCTGCCGTGAGGATGAGATCCTTTGTGACGAGTGTCGCGGAGCACGTCGCGTTGACGGGCTGATCGCGAAAGCGCTCGTCCATACAGAGGTTTTCGTTCCCTCCCAACGTTCCGCCGCGCAGCGCCATGCCTTGAGGAGTGGAATGGAGGAGAGAGTAGGGAACAAGCGCCGCCGTAGCGCTCATGGCGATGGCGCGAAGCGTCTCATCGCTTGAAGCGTAGACGTCGATGCGGTCGTCGTTCCCATAAACGATGTGCGCCGATTGCCCCGCGACTCCGGCATCGTCGGCCCGATTTTCTTCGGCAAGTGGGATGACCTCCGCCTCACATCCCATTCCGCGGAGCGCGATGGGCAGGGCGAGCGCCAAGAGCAGGTGACGGGCGATGACGATCCGAATGAGCTTCCGCCCGCTCCGAACGCTGCGCTTTTTGCTCGACTCCGAAGCGCCCGGCCCGTATTCGCTCTCCTCCGCCATCTCCGACTTCTACGGAGGAGGGGAGTGGTTCACCCCCGCGGGGCGACGCGCGTCTTAGAGCAGCTCGGGAAGGCAGACGCCTTCGTCGACATCGCAGCGGAGCGGGATGGCACAATCGTATTCGGTTTCGCAGCTCGGAAGGCAGCGCTTGTCGGTGCTCTCGAGCTCCACGCATCGACCGGGGAGCGCCGTGCCCGGATCGGGCGGGCAGTCGGCGTCGCTCTCGCAGCTTTTTGTGCAAATTCGGATGCTTCGGGGCGTGGGCTCGACGATGACCTCGACTGAGGTGCATCGGATTCCTTCTCCATCACACTGCGCTCGCACGCAGTCCTCGTAAGCGACACGCTCGCGAAATGTGCAGCCGCCTCCGCATAGGATTGACGCGGCGGTGAGGATGCGGAGCGTGAGCCGAACTAGTTCATCCATCGCTCGGGCTTCTTGCTTCGGCCTCCGTCAATGGCGCGAAGGCCTCGGCGCACCTGACGCCGCATGCGCGACCCACCACCCCGCCGCGTCCATTCCGTAAAAAGGATGCCGCCTCCAAGGGAAGCGAGGGAAGCGACGAGCTGAAGAAGGCTCTGCGAGACCAGATAATTCACGATAGAGAGACCGACGAGCCCATAGAGCAGATGCTCAGCCTTCATCGGAATGACCCCGTAAAGGCTCAGCGTGCCGCGTCCGCGGAGTCGCCAACACATCGACGCGATGGCGCCGGAGATCATCGGCCAAGGTCCCGCGAAGTATTGCGCTCGGATGGGAAGGGCGAGGCCCGCGAGGAAGCAGGCAAGCCCCGTGAAGAGCGAGACGAAGACGATGAGCATGACCGTCGTCTCGGTCCCCATATTCCTCTCGTAATCCCCGAGGATCCACCAGATGAAAAAGAGCTGGATCAAGACCCCGAAAACACTCGGCGTGAAGACAGCGAGGGGATAGGTCGCGATGTTTAGAATGGCGAGCGGGGAGAGGCTCCCGACCTTGAGCGCGAGCATGGCCGTGAGGCCGAGACCGAACCATTTGTCGGTCAGCGCCTCCACCACGAAGAGCGCGGCGAGGCCACCAACGAGGATCTTGAGAAGGCGCGTAGGAGGAGGGAAGCGAAACACCTCTTCG
>JAAZAH010000318.1 GCA_012514415.1 Sandaracinaceae bacterium | reverse complement strand
GCTTCGAGTCCAGGGCGTTCACTGGTGCGGAGTCGGTCGAGCCCCGCACGAACCAAACGGCGGTTGTCTCCGTCGAGCGGAGCGACGTCCGCGACGGTGCCAAGTGCGACGAGATCGAGAAGCTCGCGCACATCAAAATTCGAGTTGAGGAGGCGTCGGAGGCGGGCGATGACAACAAAAGCGAGGCCCGCACTCGCGAAGCCCTTGTAGGGGAAGCCGCAGTTCGGCTGATGGGGATTCAGAAAGGCGAAGGCCGGCAGCTCTTCTTCGGGGACAAGGTGGTGGTCGATGACGATCACATCCACGCCTCGAGCCCGCGCGTCGGCGACCCGGGGATGATCGCTTGAGCCGCAATCGCACGTGATCAGAAGGGAGGGGTCGCTCTCGAGGCAGCGCTCGAGTGCCGGTGCGGAGAGTCCATAGCCTCCAAGGGCACGGTTGGCGACCAGCGCCTTCGCCTCGCCGCCGAGCGCCTCGATACCGAGCGTCATGATCGCGGCGCTCGTCGTCCCGTCGACGTCGTAATCACCAAAGACCACGATCCGCTCTTTACGGCGAATGGCGGCTGCGATGCGCTCGACGGCGCGCTCGAGATCGAGCATCGAGCTCGGATCGCAGAGATCGCGGAGGCGCGGGTTGAGAAATTCGAAGGCAGCTTCCGGCGCCTCAATTCCTCGATGGAGGAGAATCTGGCCGAGCGTCGTCGAAGCGCCGATCCGTCGCGCCAAGGCACTGGCTCGGATCGGATCGACGCTCCGCAGACGATACGCTTCGCTCATCCTCAGGCGGTTGCGCGCGCTTCGGCGTTCGAGGCCTCGGGCTTTTGGAAGAAGCGCCGATCGATGAGCTCAGTCACAGGCGCCGAGATGAACACCGAAGAATACGTCCCGATGATGATGCCGAAGACGAGCGTAAAGGCGATGTCTTGAATGGTCGAAGTGCCCCAATAGAAGAAGGGGAGAACGGCGAGGATCGTCGTCGTGCTCGTCACAATCGTCCGGCTCAGCACCTGCGAAGTGCTGATATTGATGAGCTCGGACATGGACTTATCTCGGAACTTCGAGGCGTTCTCGCGGATGCGGTCGTAGATGACGATCGTATCGTTAATCGAATACGCCAGGACCGTGAGCAGCGCTGCGACGGTCGTGAGGCTGACCTCGCGCTGGAAGATCACGTACACGCCAAAGGTGATGAAGACGTCGTGGAAGAAGCCAACGATCGCCCCGGGCGCATAGCGCAGATCGAAGCGGAAGGCGATGTAGACCATGATGAAGGCGATCGAATAAAGGAGCGACATGATCGCCGAATCGCGGAGCTGCTCGCCCGCGCGCGGACCGACCCACTCGACGCGAAGGGGGGCGTCGGGGCCACGTTCGCCAAAGGCGTCTCGGAGCCGCGAGATGAGCTCATCGCCCACGCCGACCAGATGCGCCTCGTAGCGATGATCGTCGAAGCCACCGAAGTGGTCGAGCGTGCGAACATTCGCCCCCGCCTTCTCGAGGATCGCGCTGAGCTCTTCCGCATCGCGCTCGTCGACAAGTGCAAAGGTGATCTTATCGCCGCCGGGAGAGAACTTGAAATAGGTGATCTGCTCCTCGCTCACCGCTTCTGTGAGTGATTGGCGGATCGCGATCTGCTGCTCTTCCGAGAGCGGGGAGACCTCGCTCAAGCGGATCATATATTGATTGGGTGCACCTTCGACGTTGATGACGCTCGGCTGTTCATATCCAAGATCAACGAGCGTCTCGCGGAGCTCGGCTGCGCCTACCTCGCCGTTGAACGCGAGCTGCACTTCGGTGCCGCCGGCGAAGTCAATGCCGAGCTTGGGCCCAGGGTAGAAGAACACCACGATGAACGTGACGAGCACCGTGAGGAGTGAGCCGATCACCGCGACGCGTCGATAGCGCATGAAATCGATGAGAATGCCGGGCTTGATGAGTTCCATGATTCAGCCCACCGAGAGGGTCTTGAGGTTAGGCCGGCGCACGATGAAGTCGAAGACGACGCGCGAGCAGAAGATGCCGGTGAAGAGCGATCCCGCGATGCCGATCATCAGCATCACTGCAAAGCCCTTAATCGGTCCGGTGCCGTATTGGAAGAGGACGACGCCTGCGATCAGCGTCGTGATCTGGCTATCGAAGACCGAGGAGAATGCACGCTCGAAGCCTTGATCGACGGCGGTTCGAGGTGATTTTCCAGAGCGGAGTTCCTCGCGAATGCGCTCGGTGATGAGCACGTTCGTATCGACCGCCATACCCACCGTCAGCGCGAGCGCGGCGATACCGGGTAGCGTGAGCGTCGCTTCGAAGAAGGACATCACAGCGAGCTGAAGCACGAGGTTCAAAAGAACCATCGCGTTCGCGATCACGCCAGCGAGCATGTAGTAGACACCCATGAAGAGCAGAATAAGCGCGATGCCTGCGACGGCTCCCTTCGCGCCTGCGAGGATCGCGTCCTCACCAAGCGACGGCCCAATGATCTGCTCGTTGGCAGGACGAAGCGGCGCAGGGAGCGCACCCGCCTTGAGGACGACGACAATATCGTTCGCCTCGTCGAGCGCCTGTTGATAGGGTCCGGATCCAAGCGAGATCTGCGCGGAGCCGCCGCTGATGCGCTCGTTGATATTCGGCGCGGTGTAGACGCGATCGTCGAGAACGATGGCCATCCGTCGGTTCACGTTCCGCGCGGTGAGCTCGTCGAAAGCGCGGGCACCTCGAGTCTTAAAGCGAATGGAGACCACGGGCCGATTTCCCGCCGTCTGATCGAAGGCGACGAAGGCATCGTCGATGTCTTCACCCGTGACCTCCGCCATGTCCACGAGCAGGTAGGTCCGCCAGGCCTTGCCATCGGTGCCGTCGACCTCGCCGACCGAGACGACGCGTTCACGTGGCAGGGTGAGTTGTTCGATGATGGCCTCGAGTCGCTCGCGCGCGCCCTCACCGCTCGCCATATAATACGGGGCGACGACCGTCCCGTGCGGACCGTCGAGCGCCTGCTCGGTTTGAAGCGAGACGCCTTCCTCGAGATGCTCGCCGGTAAAGACCGCACTTGCTCCGGCCGAGTCGACAATCTTGAAATCAAGGCGGGCGGTCTTGCTGATGATGCCCTTGATGCGCTCGAACGCGGCATCGTCGGCCCCGGGGATCTCGACGATAATATCGGAATCGCGCGCGATGACGCTCGCCTCGCGGAGGCCGAGCGTGTCGATACGGTTCTCAATCGTTTTTCGCGCCTGATCGACGGCGGTCTCGCGCCAGCCCTCGACAATGTCCTCGCGAACGCTGAGGTTCACGACACCGCTCGCGCGATCGCGCGAATCGATGCGGAGCAGCTCTCCGACGGTCTCGCGGACGAAGGGGCGGTCGATCTTATCGACGAGCGAGGGATCCTTGAACGTCATGCGGATGCGATCGGTGCCGACGCGATCGACCTGGATCGCTTCATCGAGCGCACGTCGCTGCGCGTCGGTGAGCTGCGCCGTTTGCTCCTTATCGATGACACCCGCCAGCTCGCCGGCGGCATAGAGCAGATCGCGCGCACGCCGATTCCGCTGCTCTTCGATGTAGGTATCGAGCTCGACTTCGTAGCTCAGGCGGAGTCCGCCTTTGATATCGAGGCCGGGGCTGATCCTTCCCGTGAAGGTGCTTCGCACCCATTCGGGCGCGCTCAACCAGCCGAGATCATGGATCGTCGGCCATATGGAGAGGAAGCCAAAAATCGCCGCAAAAACGACGACCGAGAGACGGAGGTACCAGCTCTTTTCCATGCGAGTTCCGATTGCCTTATGCGCTCATCGAGCTGCCGCGCCGCCCTTACCATCCTTCGCGTCTTTCCCATCTTTGGGCGCGGGAGGCTGGTCGAGCCCGGCGATCCTCGTGCGGAGGATGTTGATCTTGGTTTTATCGGCGATGAGGAGCTGAACCTCTCGCTCGTCGATGCTTACAATTTCGCCTCGGATTCCCGAATCCGTGCGTACGACGTCGCCTTTTTTCAGCGAGTCGAGAAGTTTCTGATGCTCCTTCTGTCTTTTCTGCTGCGGGCGGATCATCAGGAAGTACATGACGAGGAAGAAAATCGCCATGGTGAGGAGGAAGCTCATATCGCCTCCTCCGCAGGACGCCGGCGCGCCGCCTCCTCCACCACCAGTCGGTGCCGCTGAGGGTGTCGCCGGGGGCTGAAGCGTGAGTAAGGTTGAGAGAATCACTGAGAACCGAGCCTGATGCAGAGAATGGATCGAGGCGCCAAGAACGACGTTTAGGCGCTCTTGGGCTCATGATGAAAACGTGCGCCGTGTGGTACTCCAAGCGCTCAATCACGTCAACTGTGCCAGACAAGGCTTCGCGTTCAATTGACCAATTTTCGTTCGGGCGCGATTCTGCTTCGCTTCCCCATGCACGTGCTCATCAGAACGGACTGGCAAAAAAATGCGCCTCCTCCAAAGAACTCACGGGCATCGCGATGAAGGTGCGTGCTATCGTCCCGCCTCGGAGGCAGCTCTAGATGGTTGATAAAGTAGAGAAAATCTGGATGGACGGCGAACTCATTCCCTGGGATGAGGCCAACGTACACATCCTCACGCATAGCCTGCACTACGGCCTAGGCGTCTTTGAAGGGATCCGCTGCTATAAGCAGCATGATGGCGAGAGCGCGATCTTCCGCCTACGGGATCATATCCGCCGGATGGTCGATTCCGCCCATATCGTCCGCCTCGACCTGCCCTACGAGATCGATCAGCTGGTCGAGGCCTCCGCCGAGGTCGTTCGCGCCAATCAGCTCGACGAGTGTTATATCCGGCCCATCGCCTTCCTCGGCGCCGGCGCGATGGGAGTCGGGGCACGCCCCCCGACCCGCGTCGGTGTGATCGCCTGGCGTTGGGGCACCTATCTCGGGGACGATGCGCTCTCTCGAGGCATCCGCGCCAAGATCAGCTCCTTCGCTCGCGTCGGAGTTAACTCCTTGATGACGAAAGCAAAGGTGACGGGCCATTACGTAAACTCAATTCTCGCCAACCGCGAGGCGCATCAAGCAGGTTATGACGAGGCCATCCTCCTCGACCCTCAGGGCTTTGTCACCGAGGGAAGCGGCGAAAACCTTTTCCTCATCCGCGACGGCGTTCTCTATTCTCCGAGCCTCGGCGGCTCGATACTCTCGGGCATCACGCGTCATACGGTGACGCGCATCGCCAAAGAGCTTGGACTCCCACTCGTCGAACGCCCCATCTCGCGTGATGAGCTTTATATCGCGGACGAGCTGTTCATGGTGGGGACGGCAGCCGAGGTGACGCCGATCTCGGAGGTGGACGATCGCCGCATCGGCTCGGGTGTTCGGGGAGAGATCACCGAAAAGATCCAGAGCACCTATTTCGATGTCGTTCGAGGAAAGCTCGTGCTTGATGAAGAGTGGCTCCACCGGATCTGAACAGGATCTGTTCAGCACCGTTTGAGGATATGAACGGAAAAAAGCTCGGGAGGTGAACCCCCCGAGCTTTTTTAGTGCGATCGCGATCGGCCGAGACGCGGACCTGCGTTCATTTGAAGCGGAAGCCCGCGCCCATTGTGAAGTCGTATGCTGCCCATCCACCTCGCCGCATGAAGGCCGTAAAGCCGAGCGGGGTGAGGTGAACGAAGAGGCCATCGACCTTCTCGAAATAATAACGAGCGCCCGCCAAGATCCTCAGGATCCCCGCGACGTCGGTATCGTTCCGGAAGAGGAAACCAATACCGAGACCGCCCTCACCCACGATGGAGAGGACGCCCTTCGGAAGGTTCTCAAAGCGGTATTCGTATTGGACGGCCGGCGCAATCGTAAGGATCTGCGTGCCCCAACGACCACCGATGGTCACGGGGATCACGAGATCGAGCGGAACCTTCGGCGCAACGCGGAAACCCACCTCAGCGCGCATCCCGGGGATCGCTCCATTGCGGGCCATGAAGTTGAAGCCGCCGGCGACCCAGAGGCCTTCGGGCGCTTTGCTCTGTGCGCTCGCCTCTTGAGAGAAGCCGAGGAGCAGCGCGATTGCGAGTGTAGCTAGGGAAAATCGGTACATGGTCTCTCCTTGTAATGAACGATACCCGCAAAACCAGATCTTGACCAATCAAAGCGCATTGAGTGCGCAATCTTGCAGGTGTCGTTCTCCCGTTGTTCTTCTCAGACTGTAAAATCTTTCACCAACTCGCGAGGCCGCTCATTGGAGGAAGGGCGCGATCAAAAGGCTGACGACGCCCATCACCTTGATAAGAATAGAGACGCCCGGTCCGCTCGTATCCTTGAATGGATCACCCACGGTATCGCCGACGACGGCCGCTTTGTGTGCCTCGGAGCCCTTGCCGTGCCCCTCGAGGCCACCCGCCTCGATCATCTTCTTGGCGTTATCCCAAGCGCCGCCCGCGTTCGCCATGAAGAGCGCGAGGGTAGCGCCCACGACCATCGCGCTCGCGAGCGCACCCGCCAGGTCGTCCGCACCGAAAGCGAAACCGATGAAGACCGGCGAGACGATCGCAACAAGCCCCGGGAAGAGCATCTCTTTGAGCGCCGCGGTTGTGGCGAGATCGACAATTGCCTTGGAGTCGGGCTCCGCGCCCTCAGCACCCTCGAGCAATCCCGGAATGTCACGGAACTGACGGCGGATCTCCTCGACGATGGCGCCAGCCGCACGGCCGACGGCCGTCATGCTCGAGGCCGCGACAAGGCAAGGCAGGATGGCACCGAAGAGAAGGCCGAGAAGGACGGGCGCCTCGGAGATATCGAGGTTCATCGGCTCGGCACCAATGCGGGCGCGGTTGGTATCAACCTCCATCTTGTAGGCTGCGAAGAGAGCGACGACCGTGAGCACGGCCGATCCAATCGCGAAGCCCTTTCCGACGGCGGCAGTGGTGTTACCGACCGAATCAAGCTCGTCCGTGATCGCGCGGACCTCGGGGCCGAGCCCACTCATCTCGCTGATGCCGCCCGCGTTATCGGCGATCGGGCCGTAGGCGTCCACGGTCATCACAATGGCCGTTCCGCTCAGCATGCCGACGGCCGCGAGGGCGATCCCATAGAGGCCGAGGCCGAAAAGGCTGGCCGCCGCCCAGCCGACGAGGCAGAGGATGACGACCGGGATGGCCACCGATTGAAGTCCGACAGCGAGACCCGAAATGACGGCCGTTCCCGGTCCGGTAATCGAGGCCTCGGCGATGTCACGCACGGGCTTCATCGAGGTGTAGTAATCGGTGACGAGGCCGATGATCGCGCCGCCGAGCGCACCCGCACCAAGGGTATAGACCGCGTTCATGCTCACGCCGATGCTCGGAAAAACCGCCGCGGCCGCCGCCATCACGAGGAAGGGCGGAACGATGAGCGCGGCGCGAAGAACGGTGGCCGGAGCCATATTCTTGAGCGCTCGCGTGATAAAAATACCGACGATCGAGACTCCGAGCCCGACGGTCGAAAGGAAGATCGGGAGGCCGACGGCAAGGAGCCGAAGTGCAGACTCCTCCGTGACGCCCGGGGCAAGCGTCTGAAGAACGGCGACCGGCATCGTGAGGCCAAGAGCCATCGTCGCGACCATCGCCGCCACATAGCTCTCGTAGATATCCGCGCCCATCCCGGCGATATCGCCGACGTTATCGCCGACGTTATCCGCGATGACGCCCGGGTTTCGGGGATCATCCTCAGGGATGTTCGCCTCAACTTTACCGACGATATCCGCGCCGACGTCCGCAGCCTTCGTGTAGATGCCTCCGCCGATACGCGCGAAGAGAGCGATTGAGCTTGCGCCGACAGCGAAACCATGGAGGACATTGGCGAGAGCGGCGGGCTCGGCATTCTGGAAGAGATAGTAAACGCCGCCGAGACCGACGAGGCCGAGACCGGCGACGCAAAGTCCCATCACGGCGCCACCATCGAGGGCGAGGACGAGCGCGCTCGCCTTACCCGAGGAGCGAGCCGCCTCAGACGTGCGGACGTTCGCGTAGGTCGCGGCCTTCATGCCGAAATAACCGGCGAGGAGCGAGAAGAAGGCGCCCGCGAGGAAGGAGACGCCCGCTTCGATGCCGCGTGTCATGGCGTCGTCTCCCTCGGTGCTCGCAAAGCGAATGAGCGCGACAATGGCAACGAAGACGATCAGCGCGTAGAGGCCAAGGACCTTGTATTCGCGCGTGAGGAACGCCATCGCCCCCTCACGGATGAAGCGCGCGATGCGCTGCATCGCTTCATTTCCCTCTGGCGCCTTCTTGACGCGGAAATAAAGAATGGCGGCGATGATCAGGGCGACCACCCCAATGCCGATCGCATAAACCGGAATCGACCCGACAAGTTCCACGAGTAACTCCCTTAGTTTGAATCCTGCGCCCGGGAATTCACCAGATCGCGCCTCACGTCAAGCCGGCAGTGGTTTTGAGACCGAGATTCAATGTCGACTTGATGGGTGATCCTTACATGATTCTGAGCCGATTTTCGCCTGGATTTCCTTGCGAGCTCGTTTCGACTCTTTCCGTTGGGAGCTCAACGCGCCTCGAAGGCAGCGATCTCGGGGAGGTCGCGCATTTTCTGTCGATCGGAGCCGGCGGCACGGTTGAAGGGCGCGATCCCCCTCAGGGCCCGGCCCTCCATGAACGAAGGCTCGCCCTAGCCCGTTAAATGGATTAAGCACCGAGTAGCCAATGCTCGATTTAAAAAGCGCCACACTGAGAGAGACCCTCTCCCCGCTCCTCTCGGATGAGGCCAAGCCCGGCCACATCGCGATCGACGATCCCTCAACCGGTCGAACGATTGCGTCGATCCAGCCCACAGACGAGTGCGAGATTGACCGCGCCATCGCCCGCGCCGAGCGCGCCCAGCGTGATTGGATGAAGCGGACCATGCGCGAGCGCGCCGCGTTTCTGATTCGTGTTTCGGAGGCGCTCGCAGCCGCCACGGATGATTTTGCGAAGCTGATCACGCTCGAATCGGGCAAGCCCCTCCGCGAGGCCTACGATGAGATCGAATACGCCCGCTCCTTCTTCGATTATTACGCAGCCATCGCGGGAGATGAGCGGGGTGCGATCCTACCGGAAGAGCGCTCGGGAACGTTCAGCTCCTATCGCTATGGGCCGGTCGGAGTTGGCGCGGCGATCACGCCTTGGAACTTCCCGCTCGCCATGCTTGCGCGAAAACTCTCGCCCGCTCTTCTTGCGGGCAACAGCCTCCTTGTGAAACCGGCCGAATCGACGCCGCTCAGCGCGATCGCGCTCGAGGCGATCATGCGCGATGCGGGATGCCCCGAGGATCTGATGATCAACCTCCTTGGCGATCGCGAAGGGGCGGCCAGAATCGGCGACGCGCTGATGCGGTCGACCATCGTCCGAAAGCTCAGCTTCACGGGAAGCACGGCCGTTGGCAAGGCGCTCCTCAGGGCCGCGGCCGATACGCTGAAGCGGGTCTCGCTTGAGCTTGGCGGGAACGCGCCGTTTTTGATTTTCGAAGACGCGCCACTCGAGTCCGCGATCGAAGCCTTGCTCGTCGCGAAGTTCCGCAATGCCGGCCAGACCTGCGTCGCTGCCCAGCGTGTTTACGTCCACCGCTCGCTCTACCCGCGCGCCGTGGAGCTCCTCGAAGCCAAGGTGAGCAAGCTCCGACTCGGCCGCGGACTCGACGAGACAACGGACGTCGGGCCGCTGATTCGCGAAGCTGCGCGCGAGAAGGTCGAGCGGCACCTTGGCGAAGCGCTCGCCGGTGGCGCGTCGCTCATCACGGGCGGAAAGCGCGCATTCGATGAGGGCTACTTCTTTGAGCCCACGCTCATCCGGGACTTCGCCGAGGACGCACTCCTTACGCGCGAAGAGAGTTTTGGGCCCCTCCTCGCTCTCCGCCCTTTCGATAGCGACGAGGAGGCGATCACGCTCGCCAATCGCACGCGAGCGGGGCTCGTCGCGTACGCATTCACGGAGAACCTCTCTCGCGCGCATCGCCTCAGCGAGAGCCTCGATTTCGGAATGATTCGGCTCAATACCGGGCAGGGCTCATCCGCCGTTTCGCCATTTTTCGGCATCAAGGAGAGCGGCCTCGGCGTCGAAGCCTCGAAGCTTGGGCTCCTCGAATGGATGACGCCGAAAACCACCACCATCGGCGGGCTCTAGAGCCAATTCGATTAGAGCGGGTTACGCTTCGGCTCGCCGGGACGGCGCGGATAGCGCTTGGGCGTGGCGGAGCGCTTATCGATTCGGACGAGCGTCGCCGAGGGAACGCGCTCGATCGAATGGAGCTCTCCGCCCAGCTCGCGGAGGGCGCGCTTTGAACGAGAGAGCTCCTCTTCGGCTCGCTCTCCTTTGACCGCAAGGAGGCAGCCGCCAACGCGAACGAGCGGGAGGGTGAGCTCGAGCAGCGTTGGGAGATCGGCGAGCGCGCGCGCCACAGCAATGTCGAATCGTTCCCGGAGCGCGCCCTGACCTAAGAGCTCAACCCGATCGGCGTGGACCGCGAGGGGACGAAGTCCAGCCTCTTGAATGGCCGTCTCGACCGCACGAGCTTTTTTTTCGCGGGCTTCGATGAGCTCGACCTCGATGTCTGGCAGAGCGACGGCGAGGGGAACTCCCGGGAAGCCGCCGCCCGTGCCCACATCCACAAGTCGTAGCGGAGTGCGCCGCTCGCCTCTTTCGGCGGCGATCGCTCGGATCGCGGGGACGAGCTCAAGACTTTCCTCGAGGTGACGCGCGATCGCCTCATCCCGATCGCGGACGGCCGTGAGATTCAGCGTCTCATTGATCCGCAGGATGATCTCGAGATACGCGAGGAGCCCGCGCTTGTCGGGCTCCGGGAGCGATGCGAGTGTACTCATTCCTAGCTCTTGCGCTTGTCGGAGGTGCGCTTCTCCGACTCCCTCGGATCGAGCTTTCTCGCGATCTTCGCCCAACTGTCCTTGAGCGTGATGGTGCGATTGAACCGCAGGCGGCCATCGGGGGTGTCCTCTGGATCGCGGCAAAAATACCCCATCCGCTCAAACTGGACCGTCTGTCCAATCGGAAGTTCAGCGAGCGTCGGTTCAATGCGGATATCGTCGAGGATCTCGCGGCTCGTCGGGTTGAGATGCTTAAGAAAGTCCTCTTCTCCCGCGGGGTTTTCGGACTCGAAGAGGCGATCGTAGAGCCTCGCCTCGGCGCTCACGCCATGGACCGCGCTCACCCAATGGAGCGTCCCTCGAATGCGTCGCCCATCCTTCGGAGCGCCTCCAATCGAGTCTTTATCCATGGTGCATTTGAGAGCGACGATCTCTCCGGCATCATCCCGAATGACCTCCTCACAGCGGACGATGCACGCCCCGCGAAGGCGGACCTCACGCCCCGGAGCGAGGCGGAAGAATTTTTTCGGGGGATCCTCCATGAAATCATCGCGCTCGATGAAGATCTCACGAGTGAAAACAAGCTTCCGCGTTCCAGCCGAGGGGTCTTCGGGATTTTCGGGGAGCTCCACTTCGAAGCTCTCATCCTCGCCAAG
>JAAZAH010000317.1 GCA_012514415.1 Sandaracinaceae bacterium | reverse complement strand
ATCCAGTGCGGGTTGGTGATCGCCGGGTTGTAGGACCAGATTCGCGGCCATTCATAGGGATCGCCGAAGAACTGCGAGGCGATATCCCAGAGCGTATCCCCGCTCGTTACGACATAGACATCGGGGACGGATTCGGCCCTCGGAGTCGAGAGGCGCACTTGAGCGCTCGCCGAGCTACCGACGAGTAGGAGCGCACCAACAATCACAATGGGAAGACCTTTGAATCTCATCGAATCGCCTCTTGGGGAACCTGCCTTGCGGCCGAGCTTGTGGGGAATTGCTCGCTCAATCTCTTCCAATATTCGAAAGCCGCGTCGTCTCGGCCCCGCGCCCTCATGCACTGTCCGAGCCGCAAGAGCGCTCCCGGAAGCCTTGAATGTTCACGCGGAAGCGAAACGATGGAAGCGAAGTCGACCTCAGCCTCCGTAAAGCGGTTGAGGAGGAAGTTCACCTCACCACGCCAATAGACCGCGTCGAACCTTCGGCTCACATCCTTTGCGCTCTGGATGGCCGCTTCGAGCGGGCGGAGCGCCTCTTCGAGTCTTCCCTCGCGGATGAGCACCAGCGCACGGCGATAGTCGGCATCCGCATCGGCGACGCTCGGAGTGTCGTGAGCCGCTGACGCTGCGGATGCACGCGGCGCATCAGACGCTGCATTCCGCGCCGGCCGAGCCGCACTCGCGTGCGTCGTCGATTCGACCGGAGGGAGCGGAACTTGGCTCACCAAGGGCGCGCTCGCCTCGCTCGGAGCATTTCGATCGCCATACAGGCGGAGCGTGATGCGCGGCTCATTCTCCGCGCCGTTTGCGCTCTCGGACGGGGTCTTCATCCAGCTCGAGTCTTTTCGGCCGTGCTCATCCGTGTCGGGCTCATCCCACGAAGGGAGGCCGCGCTCTCCGCCACCGATGGAGATGCCTCGCATCTCTCGCTCCGCCCGAAGGAGGGCGAGCGCGGATTCGAGGCGCTGGATCTCTTCGCGGCGTCGTGTCAGCTCCGCCTCAAGGCTACGGCTCCGAGAGCGTTCGTTCTCGAGATCTCGCTCGAGCTCAGCAAGCGCCTCAGCATTCGGCGCCGCCCCATTCGAGGCACATCCACCAAAGAACCCACCTATCAAAAAAACCGAGGGGAGGATGAGCTGAGATCGTTTCTTCACGGCACGTGCTCTGGATCGCGCATCGCGCGCGACTCATACCGTGAGAGCGTATTTTCTCAATCACGTTCCGGTCAAGAAACGCGCAGGAAGCCGGCAGCCTTAGGCCCCTTCTTCGAGAAGGACGCCCATCGCGCGGAATTTCTCGTAACGTGAACGAAGGAGCGTCTCTTCATCGAGCTCCTGAAGTTCGCGAAGATTCCGTTCAAGCGCGGCCCCGAGCGCGTGCGACGCTGCGAGGGGATCGCGATGCGCGCCTCCGAGCGGCTCCTCGATGATCTCGTCGACAATGCCGAGCCGCTTCGCCGTCGGCGACAAGAGGCCAAGCTGCTCGGCGGCCTCGGGTGCGCGGCCACCGTCACGCCATAGAATCGAGGCGCACCCTTCGGGCGTGATCACGCTATAGGTCGCAAACTCGAACATGAGCACGCGGTTGGCGACGCCGAGTGCGAGCGCCCCACCCGAGCCGCCCTCACCAATGACGGTCGCGACCACTGGCACCCGAAGGGAAGACATCTTGAGAATGCTCTGGCCGATGGCCTCGCTCTGTCCCCGCTCTTCCGCGCCGATGCCTGGATAGGCGCCCGGGGTATCGATGAAGGTGAAGATGGGCCGTCGATATCGATCGGCGAGCTCCATCACGCGCATCGCCTTTCGATAGCCCTCGGGATGCGGCATTCCAAAATTACGTCTCACCTTCTCGCGGACCGTTCGGCCCTTTTGCTGTCCGATCACCGCGACGTAATGACCGCGAAACTTCGCAAAGCCCGCGACGATGGCGGGGTCGTCAGCGAAGAGGCGATCTCCATGCAGCTCGGCAAAATCCTCAAAGAGCGTCTCGAGATGATCGAGAAAATACGGTCGATCGGGATGGCGGCTCAGCTGGACCTTCTGAAAGGGCTCGAGGTTTGAATAGATGTCCCGCGAGAGACGCTCAGCGCGTTCGACGAGAGCTTCAAGCGGCTCCCGAAGCGATGGATCGTCCTGTCCCGCTGTGCGAAGACGCTCGATCTGCGCTTCGAGCTCCATAAGCGGGCGCTCAAAATCATATTTCGCCACAATCGTTTTCCTTATCATCAAAGGCGAGCTTTTTCAGGTCGACCTTCGATCGAACCCGCGCGTTCGCCTCCCCCTGAAACGTATTGTCATCCCGCGTCGTCGCGCGATGCATCTTGTTCAAAGGCCCAGAGTGGGCGTTTCATCCGAGCTCCCCGCGGGTGGACCGCGCCTCGAACGCACGGTTCATCCCGCGGCCACCGTTTTCGCCGAAGCCCTCTCGCCGACGACGCGATAGATTTTAAGCGCCGCAGCTTTCCCCTTCACATGCGTCGGCGGAAGCTCCTCGACCTCGAAAAAATCCTTCACACGCGCGTAGGTATGCTCGCTGATGAGGATCTCACCGGGGCCCGCCGCCGAACAAAGCCGCGCGCCAGTGTTCACCGCATCACCAATCACCGTATATTCGAGCGCCTTGCTGCTGCCGAGATATCCGGCAATCACATCGCCCGTATTGATGCCGATCCCGATCTGGACGGCCTCTTGGCCGCGCGCGAGGCGCTCCTCGTTAAATGCCGCGAGGGCCTCCATCATCCGCCGCGCGGTCTTCACGGCGCGGTAGGGATCGTCAGGATGGGAAACCGGCGCACCAAAGAGCGCCATGATCTCATCGCCCACGAATTTATCGAGCGTGCCCTCGTACTCGAAGATAATCTCGACCATGCGCTCGAAATAATCGTTGAGCATGTCGACGATGGTCTGGGGATCGCTCTTTTCGCTCATCGAAGTAAAGCCGCGGATATCGCTAAAGAGCACGGTCGTCTCGCGAAGCTCCCCGTACTTTTTGACTTCGACGTTTCCCGAAAGGACTTGTTCGGCAATCGCAGGCGAGAGGAGGCGCTGGAATCGCTCCCGCGTCACGGCCTCGGCTTCGAGCTTCTTTGCGTAGAGGCTGTTCTGAATGGCGATGGCCGCTTGGTTTGCAACGTTCTGAAAAAGCTGGAGATCTTTTTCGGTAAAGGCGTTGGCGGCGATCTGCGAATCGAGCACCATGATGCCGAAAACTTCGCCGCCATGAAGGAGCGGGACCGCCATGCTCGAGCGGATGCCCTGCATAATGATTGAATGCGCCGTGGAGAAGCGCTCGTCGACGGAGGCATCGCTCGAGAGCACGGCCGCCTTATCGCGGAGCACCTCTTCGATCAGCGTCGTCGAGATCTTCACCTCTTCGCCATCGGCTTGAGCGCGCTTCGTCCTCACACAGCGCGGCGTCAGCTCTCGCGCTTCATCGTAAAGGAGGATGACACCCCGATCGGCCGGGACCAGTTGGAACGCGGCATCGATGATCTTGGTGAGGATATCGTCGACGTCGAGCTGGACGCCGATAGCCCGCATCACCTCATAACTTGCGCGGAGCTTTTCATAATCGCGGCGAAGGGCCTCTTCGTCTTGGACGAGTCGCTCGGGAAGAAAGTTGTGATCCGTCAGCGGCGCGAGCTTCGTCCGGATATGGCTCTGGACCATCGCACCCGGGGCGATGGTGACGCTCTTGATCGGGCGAGATTGAGGCGTCTTGCTGGTGCCTTGAGGCTCGGCCACGACCGTCGGCGCTTGTGCGCTTGCCGTCACGTGCGCCGGTGCGGCTCCAGCCGGAATCGGAGGCGGCTTGGACACGGCGCCCGCTTGGCTGTCAGCGGCGGACGCGGTCTGAAAGATCAGCCGCGTCGAGCCGATCATGATCTCATCGCCATCGGCGAGCTTTGCGCGATCGACCTTCTTCCCGTTGACGAAGGTGCCGTTCAAGCTCCCGAGATCGCGAATCTCCCACGCTCCGCCAACTTGCTCGATATGGCAATGCTCCTTCGAGACGATGCGATCGAGGATCTGATGGGAATTGTTGGGGTGTCGGCCAAGCGTGTTGCTTGGGCCGAGCTCCTTCTCACTGCGGCCTTCGGGCCCGATGATGATGAGACGCGCCATATGCTTTCGGCGACCCCGGCTGGGGTCCGCTCCGTGAGGATGCTAACCGCGATGAGCGCAGCCTGTAAAGCCATTCATGCGGTTCAGCGGCCGTGGGAGTGCGTGGCTTGGGCGGACCTCAGTCGATATCGGCGTTCTTCGTCTCGACGATGAATTCTTCGACGACGTCGTTGACGGGACGTCCGTAGGTAACCTTCTGATCGGCGATCTCGCGAAGTGCGGTGACGGCCTCGCGGTTCTTGCTCGGGACGAGTGCCGGGGCGCCCTTCATCAATTGGCGCGCTCGACGCGAAGCAAGGATCACGAGGGCAAATCGGTTCTCCTCGTGTTCAAGGCAATCTTCAACGGTTACGCGTGCCATAAGGTGCTGCTCCTCAATCTAGATAGGCCTTGGATTCTAATCCGGAACGGATGAAACCGCAAACACGGAGCGTCGCGTCATGCGGTCGTCGCCGGGGGAGGGATCGTCCGCGCCCCAAAAAACGCAGCCGCGGCGGGTCCAGTTCCATGAAAAATAAATGAGACGAAGAGCCGCCCCCCCCCGGAAGCGGCTCTTCGTCCTCCCCCTCTCACACTGCACCGCCGTCCAGCTGGAATGGGCGGCGATACAACACTCGCGGAAAACCCCGCTATTCCTCTCTCGAACGCAGGTGCCCGATGACATTTGAGCACATGTGCTGAAAGCTGTCAAGACGGCGTCCATCGGCGATCTCTTTTTGAGACGTGCGCCACCTTCCAGCACATCGATTGCATCCAAAAAAGACCGAAGACGCCTCCTGCGCCTTGGCTCGAGAAGGCGCAGGCGTGCCGCGCTCCGCGGTCTTGGAGGACGGTGAAAGATGAGCCGAGAGCCGCCGCGAGCGGCGCCTACGACTCGCCTTCGTGCGCGGAGTTTTCGCGACGCAGCTCGTTCAGCGCCTCTTTCGCTTCAAGGAGCAGGCGACGCGCCTCATCGGCCGCTTCCTCGGCCTCTTTGGCTCGCGCCCTGGCGTCGCGGAGATCGTCTTCCTGCGCCGAAAGCTCTTCGCGAAGCTCGTCGATCTCTCGTTCGAGTGCGGCCAACTTCTCGGGATCGCCCTCACCCGCCTCGGCGCTCTTTTTGAGCGCCTCGTTTTCGGTTAGGGCGCTCACCAATGCATCGCGAAGTCGTTCGGCTTCGGCGCGGTCCTGATCCAGAACGCTTTCAAGCTCACGGACATCGCGCTCAGCGGCGGCGAGATCGCGCTGAAGCTTCCGCATCAGCTCGCTCTGTGTTTCGAGAGCGAGCTCTTGAGAGCCGAGCTTCGCACGCGTCTCCATGAGCTCAACTTCGCGCTCTTTCAGCTTCTCGATCAGCGCGAAGCTCCCATCGCTCCGCTGACGTTCGGCCAAAAGCGCCGCTTCGGTATGAGCGAGGCGCATCCTGAGACCGTCGCGCTCACCAAGCAAGGAGCGCACATCGGCGGGAAAGCGCTTCTGCGCGATCGGCTCTGGATCCGTCTGCTCATTTTCGGAGCCGCCAGCGAGATCGGTCCGTGGATCGACGCTTGACGCGGGTTGCGCTCGCTCCGCGGCGCTCGCCTCATATTCATCGAGCGCCGCCGTGAGCGCGTCGATCCTCTCGTTGAGAGCAGCGCGTTCCTCGGCAAGCTTTGCGATCTTATCGTGGAGTCGGCCGTTTTGTTTTTCGGATTCATGGAAAGCGATATCGAGCTCATCGAGGCGCTTGCGGAGCTCGATGACCTCGGGAGTTTCCGCTGGAGGAGCGCCCGATTCGGCTTCGCTCCGCGCCTCAGCCTCTTCCGCACGCCGCTCCGCCATGAGGAGCGCGGCCTTCAGTTCATCGCGCTCATGCCGAAGTTTCTCGAGCGCGTATTCGGCCTCGAGGGCCCTTCGCCGAGCATCCTCCGAACCACCCGTACCGCGACGCCTTAGCTGCCGCATCTCTTCGACGGCATCGCGAAGGAGCACACGCCTCCGTTCGAGCTCGGCGCGGAGCTCGACGATCTCCTCACCGCGGGCTTCAAAACGGCTCATCAGATGGGCGCGCTCGGCCTCGGCCTCCCGGAGATCGGCGAGCTCATCTTCCGCCTCATCGAGCGCGCGCCTCAAGCGCCCGATCTCCCGCTCTGCGTCCGCTTTTTTCGAGACCTCTGCCTCGAGATCCTCGATCTTTGCCTTTGCCGCGTCGAGCGACGCTTCGAGCGCGTTCCTCGTCTCTTCCTCTCGGGCGCGCTCGGCATGGAGCCTTGCCTTGAGTTCGCTGAGCTCCTCTTCGAGCTCGAGCCGTTTCGCTTCCGTCCGCTTCAGCTCGGATTCAAGATCGCGGACGCGCTGGACCGCGGCTTCGCTTTCTGTGCCTAAGACGGTGGTGTCTGCAGCCCCTTCCGTGGGGCGCGTTTCGGCGATGAAGGCGGCGGGCACTCCTTCAACGTCGCCGCCCAATGCGAGGATGTACTGCGGATATCGAGGCTCCCCCATCGAGCCCACAACAATGTCGGGATCGCGATAGCCTAGCTCGGCAAAGGAGACGCCCGAAAAGTCGACGGCACCATAAAGGCGCGCGTCCTGCGCGCCCTCATCGATCAACTCCACGAACTCGCGATAGGCCGCGCGCCCTTCGTACGGCGCACCGAAGACCAGGAGGGCTCCCTCACCGATCTCCGCGACATCCTCGATCAGCTGAAGGAGATCCCCGGGGACATCCCAAAGATCGGGGACGAGGATGACATCGAAGGATGCCGGACGAAAACGAAGGCGTCCCTCGCGAAAGGTCCTTCGCGTATGATTCGGCGCGAGAGGAGCCGCGCGTTTCGTCGACAGATCGAGCTGAAGCGCATGTTCAGCCCTCTCAAGAAGTGGAGAAAGCCCCAACTCCCTTCCAATCCACAACAACCGTGCACCATCGAGGCGATCGGCGAGCAGCGCGGCGATTCCATGGCCGAATGCATCGGGCGAGAGTTCTGAGTTGGTTTTGGTCATTCCTCGGAGTACATCCTTCGGAGAAAGAGAAATCGAAAAACGTGAAATTTTAGCGAAAGCGACGCGAGCGGGTCAATCGCCGCTCTAGGCCTTATATCACGCGTCGATCGGGGAGACCCTCCGATTCGCGATCCGCGCTTCGACAAGACCGAATGAGGCGCAGCCCAATGAAGAGAGAGCGAAAGAGACAAACGCATCACGCGCGCACCCTTGAGAGGATTCTCGGGAGATTGCGCCGGCGCTCGATGATGCTCATCGCCCTGAGGGCGCTCCTCGGCTTCATGGCGGGGTGCGGGGCGCTCCTTCTCCTCGCGGCAGCCCTGCTTGGACCCATTGTCTCGCCGGTCAGCGCCGTGGGCGCACTCATGGCTTCCGCGCTTACCGGTGGAGCGCTTGCCTTCCATTTCATTCGCCCACTCATCCCGCTGTCTCCCGATCGCATCGCCATGCTCTTCGAACGGCAGGAGCCTGGCCTTGGGCGCGCAGCTCGGAGCGCGTATGAGCTGGAGCGCGAAGAGGAATCAGAGAGCCGGGGGAGCGCAGCCCTTCGTCGCGCGCACCTCGAGGAGCTCACAAAAAAGCTCGAGCACGCGCGCGTCGAAGCCATACTTCCCGTGCGAGCCGCGCTCATCAAGCCCGCCCTTTCCGCCCTCGTCATCGGATTCATCGGCCTCGCTGCAAATCTCGTCGACGGAGATCTCAAGGCTGGAACGCTCGCTCTTTTTCGCGCGCCGTTTCACACGGCCGAGGATCTCGCCACCGGAGAAATCATCCGCCTCTATCGCGTGGACATCGAGCCGCCGGAGTATCGTGGAGGCGAAACGCGGCGCGGTCTCGAGAGCGCCTCCCTCGAGGCTTTTGAAGGTTCGACGCTTCATTTTTCGCTCGAGCCGCGCGTCGAGGCCGATGAGCTGATCGTCCTTTTCGATGAAGAGCGCATCTCGCTCGAGCGCGATCGACGCGGTCTCTATCACGGCACGCATCGCCTCTCGAGGGGTGGAAGGCTCGTCGTCCGACTCAAGACCCCGAAAGGCGAGTGGGTCGAGGATCTCCGAGGCCGAGCCATCCGGGCCATCCCCGATCCCCTGCCGCGACTCGAGCTTTCCGAGCTTCATCGCGATGAGGATTTGAGCCGCGTGCTTCTTCGATATGAGGCGGAAGACGATCATGAGCTCGCCTCACTCGATCTCATCCTTTCGATTGACGGTTACCGCGAAATCCGCCGCGCGATCGACGATGGAAATTCCTCCGAAGCGGTCCTGCGCGGCATCGAAACCCTCGACCTTCGCGAGGAGGGAGCTGAACCCGGCGACCGGATCAGCGTCTACCTTGAGGCGCGGGATCGAGGCAGACCTCCTGAATCGCGGATCGTCCGCTCCGAGGCGCTCCACTACGAGATCCCTTCCCCCGAATCCGAGCGCCGGCAGAACCTCAATCGCATCGATGCGGCACTTGGCGTGACGCTCGATGCGCTCGCCGATCGCCTCGATGAGCCGCGCGTCCATCCCGTGGACGATGTGCGGGAGGAGCGGATCATCCGCTCGACGTCGGCCGTTCTCCCCGCGCTCCGAGAGATCGAGAACTCAATCGCGAAGGCCGACCGTCCCCTTCTTCAGCGTTTCGAAAGAGCGCTCCGGCAAGAGGCGCATTTTGAGGCCGAGATCCTCGCGCGTCGATCCCCTCCACGTGCACCCCTCGAGCGAGCCGAGGCGCGTATCGTCGAGGCGCTCCGCGAGGGGGTGCTGCTGCTGGACGATCTCCGCGCGAAAGCAAGGGTCGAAGACTTCCAAGAGATCGCGCTCGAACTCGAGCAGCTGAGGCGGGAGATTGCATCGCTCCTCGCCGAATGGGCCCGGACCGATCACCCGGATACCAAACGCGATCTGCTCCGCGCCATCGCTCGCGCCGAGAGAAAGCTCGACGCGCTTCGCGCGAGGATGGCCGAAAGTGGGCTCGACCTGCCGCGCGAATTCGTGAACCAAGGAGAGCAACCTTCGCTCATGAGCTCCGAGGAGTTGATGAGTCTTCGGGAGGCGGTTGAGAGCGGAAGCATCCGGGACGCCGAGGCGAGCCTCCTTGCGCTTGAGCGCGAGCTTCATTCGCTCACGAGCGCATTCACCAAAGAAGAGGGGGAACCGCTCGGTGGTTCGCGCTTTGGTCCGCGACAAAAGGCGCTCGCCGAGGCCATCGAAGCGGTGCGCGGACTCGAAGCCGAGTCACAGGAGCTCGCTCGCGAGCATGTCACCCTTCGCCGAAATGTCGCTGAGCGTGCGCTCGAACGCCTCGAATCGAAAAACCAACGAATCGATCCACACCGACTGAAAGACGAGCTCGATGCGCTGAGGTCCGCGGTCGAAGAGTTGCGGCGCGTCCTACCTAGCGCAAGCGATAGCGATCAGATCGCTCGTATCGCAGGCCGCGTGAACGACGTCGTCGCCGCGCTCGAAAGCGGAGATATCGCCGAGGCCTCGGAGATGGCGGCCGAGGCCCAAGCCGAGGCGGTCGGGTTCTATCGCGATCTCGCCATCCGCTCTTCGATGTTCCCCGGAAGGCGCGGCGAGATGCGCGAGGCCGCCGAAGTTGCTGAACACGTCGCCGAAGGGGCCACGCGGCTGCGCGCAGGTGTCGACTCCTCCCTTCCGGATCTGAACGAGGGCATGCGTGCGTCCGAGCGGAGGCAGCTCGAGGAGCTCAGCCGACGCCACCGCGCCGTCTCCGAGGTCGCCGAACGCGTCGAGAGCGCGCTCCGCGAGGGGCCCGACGGCGCGCCTCTCAGCGAAGAGGCCGCTGCGGCGCTCCGAGTCGCCACCGAGCATCTCAATGAGAGCGCCGCGCGCGCTTCCGAACGCGATCCCATCGCGTCGAGCGATAGCGCAGCGATGGCGCGGGAAGCGCTTCGAAAGACGCGTGAGATTCTCGAAGACTACCAGCGAAATCCCTCGCCCTCCTCCGGTGAGGGCGGAGGGTTGGGTGGCGGAGGCGGCGCGGAGGGTCGCTCGCGTTCGTCCTCCGAACGCGTCAAAATCCCAGGAGAAAGTCG
Organism: Sandaracinaceae bacterium; assembly: GCA_012514415.1. Lineage (GTDB taxonomy): Bacteria > Myxococcota_A > Polyangia > Polyangiales > Houyiibacteriaceae > JAAYBZ01. The sequence goes on along the minus strand of JAAZAH010000317.1, from coordinate 15,706 downwards.
AGCCCCCGAGGATGAGCGCCGGCGCCGAATCCGCGATGGGCTGCGCGATCAAGCACCTCCGGATTATCGTGACGCAGTTCGGCGTTATTATGAGGAGCTGCTTCGATGAACGGGGACCCTCTTCAACGCTCAAGCGCTCAAGGGCGGCAGCGTCCGCTCGGCGCGCGCCGAATCCTTTGGCGTCATCTCGACAGACCGCTCTTTCCCATGTGGCTTCGCGCGCTCTCTTTCCTCGCTTCTTCGCTCGTTTTTCTGTCAGGCGGCGCGATCGCCCTCGAGCGCGCCGAGGCTCAAGAGCCCCGAGGGGATGCGATCGCAAGGCTCATCCGCGAGATGCGCCTCGAGGAAGCGGAAGCTCACCTGAACGCGGCTTCCGACGATCGCAGCCTCGATGGTCTCCGTGCGCGCCTCTCCCTTTATCGGGGGAATTTTTCGGATGGGCTCCGTGCGCTCGAGCGCTCGTTCGAAGACGTGCCATCGTTCGGCGAAAGCGATCCCCGCGAGCTCACCCGTGAGATCTTGAAAGAAAGCCATGAACGCCTTGGAGATCACGCCGAGTTCCGGAGCGCCGACGGGCGCATCGTCGTCCGAACGCCGCGCGGGATCGATGAGATCCTCGCTCCTTACGCCATCGATATCCTTGAGCGAGGCGATGCCGAGTTCGCCGAGATCTTCGGGTTTCGCCATCCTGGGCCCATCCGCATCGATTTCGTGCGTGGGCCAGAGGACCTTTCGAAAACCTCGACCTTAAGCGAGGAGGCGATCGCAACAACGGGCACGATCGGTCTTTGCAAATGGGATCGAATGCTCGTGACGACGCCGCGCGCGCTTGCGCGGGGCTATGGCTATCTCGAAACCATCGCGCACGAGCTCGCCCATCTCTATCTAAGCCGCGCCTCGCGCGATCGCGCCCCTGTCTGGTTTCACGAGGGCCTCGCCAAAGTGCTCGAAAAGGTCCCGCTCGGTCAGCCGATTGGAGCGCACCTCAGCCCGTCGAATAAAGCGCTCCTAGCGAAGCATCACGAGGCGGGCACCCTTCTTCCTTTTTCCGCCTTTCACCCCTCGATCGCTCTTCTTCCAACACAAGAACAGGCCGCCCTCGCCTACGCCGAAGCGGCGGATTTTGTCGAGCAATTCATCAGCGAGCACGGGCTTGAGGGCCTCCGCCTCGCCATCCATCAAAACGCTCTCGGTCTCACGATCGAAGAGGCACTTGAGCAGGTTGCGGGGATGAATTTCCACGCGATGGAAGAGGCGTGGCGCTCATCGCTCGGCCGATATACCTACGATCCCGATCTCAAGGAGCTCGAAAAACGCTTCGTCGACGAGGCAAGCGAAGCGGATGATCTCAAGGAGATGGACAACGAGGCCGCCCGGAAGAAGCTCCGGCTCGGCGATCTGCTCTGGGATCGAGGACGCCCCAAGGCCGCGAGCGTGGTCTATCGAGAAGCCGTGGAGCTCAGCCCCAAAAACCCCATCTTGCTCTCGCGGCTCGGCCGCTCGTCCCTCGAAGCCGGTGAGATCGAAGAGGCCATTCGCGCAGGGGAGCTCGCCATCGGTTATTATCCCGATCATGCACCGGCGCTCAGCCTCCTCGCCCAAGCGTACGCGCGCGCCGATCAGCCGTCTCAAGCGATCGAAACGGCGCGGCGCGCCGTCGGCATCAATCCGTTTGATCCCGCTCCGCATTGCGTCCTTGGGCGTCTCGTCGAAGAGCCAAAAGAGCGCGAGACGGAGAGGGCCGCGTGTGCGCGGCTTACACGCTAAGATGAGAAGAACACCTCAAAAGGCGAGCGAGTCATTTCCTCAAACTGGAGCCGATGCGCGGATATGAACGAAGAAAATCGTGATGTTGAGCTTGTAAAGCGACTCGGAGAGGCGAGAAATGCCATCCAGCGCGAGTTGAGCAAGAGGATCGTCGGCCAAAACGAAGTCATCGAGGAGCTTCTCATCTGCCTCTTCGCCGACGGACACGCCCTGCTCGTCGGCGTCCCAGGCCTCGCAAAGACCCTCCTTGTCCGGAGCCTCGCCCAAGTCCTTAGCCTCGAGCATAACCGCATTCAATTTACGCCCGATCTCATGCCCTCAGATGTCACGGGAAGTGACGTGCTCTTCGATGATCCATCGACCGGCGCGCGGAGCTTCCGCTTCGTCCCGGGCCCAATCTTCACGAACATCCTCCTTGCCGATGAGATCAACCGCACCCCGCCCAAGACGCAGGCGGCGCTCCTTCAGTCGATGGCGGAACGCGAGGTCACGGCAGGAGGCGTTACGCATCGCCTCGACTCTCCCTATCTCGTCTTCGCCACGCAAAACCCCATCGAGCAGGAGGGAACCTATCCCCTGCCCGAAGCTCAGCTCGATCGCTTTATATTGCAGATCGTCGTCGATTATCCGAGCGCCGAGGAAGAGTTCGAGATCGTCAAGCAAACGACGGCGCCGCAGCTCGGTGAGCCCGAAGCCGTGCTGACGAAAGAAGAGATCCTCTCGCTACAAAAACTCATCCCGCGCGTCCCGATTGCAGATCATCTCATCTATTATGCTGTGAACCTCGTGCGGGCATCGCGGCCTTCCGATCCTCACTCCCCTGAGGCACTCCGGGAGCTTATCGAATTCGGCGCGGGACCGCGTGCGAGCCAATCCATCGTCCTCGCAGCGAAATCGAGGGCGGCGCTCTATGGGCGCTACGTCGTCGATCTCGACGACATCCTCGCGGTCGCGCGCCCGGTGCTGCGGCACCGCATCCTTCCAAGCTTTCGCGCCCGCGCCGAAGGGGTGGGTGTTGAAGCGCTGCTCAGTCGCCTCATTGAGCTGACGCCGAGGCCCTGACGCGATGAGCGCACCTCAACTTGATCCAGACTTCTTACAGCGCGTCGCCGCGTTGTCGATCGAGACCTCACGAGGCCCGCTCAGCCATCATATCGGCCCACACGAGAGCCCACGGGAAGGTTCGAGTATCGTCTTCGCCGAGCACCGCGAGTACCGGCCGATGGACGATCCGCGCCGCATCGACATGCGCGCTTGGGCCCGAACCGATCGACCGACCATCAAGCGCTTCGAACACGAAAGCGACCGCCTCCTCGCCGTCCTCGTCGATCGATCGTCGTCGATGGATTTTCGCTCGGAGCCTCACTTGCCTACGAAATTCGAGTGGGCGCGACTCATCGCCTCCGGGCTCGCTTTCCTTCATCTCCGCGCAGGCGAGCGCGTGATGCTCTCGCCCTACGACGACCAACCCGTCGCGGCAGCGCATGAGCGCCGAGGTGGGGCGCTGCTCGGCGAGCTCATCCGCCCTCTCTTTACTCCCCCGGAGCGCAATCGCCGGACTTCGCTGAGGCGCGCCGTCGAGGGCATCCAAAACCTTCCCTTTCGGAGCTCGCTCGTCGTTCTCAGCGATTTCCTCGAGGACGATCTGGTGAACGCGCTCGCCTCGCTTCGGGGCTTTACGGCGCGCGGCGTCGACCTTCAGCTGATCCTACTCTTCGATCCAGCAGAGGCTCGGTTTTCATTCGATCGCGCGGTCCGCGTCGAGGGATGCGAGGGCGAAGAACCGATCGAGATCATGCCCGACCGCGCGCTCGAGGAGGCCTACAACCAAGCGATCGACGCGCATCGTGCGTCAGTCCAGAACCTCGCCCTCACACTCGGCGCAGAAGCGTTCTTCTTCGAGACCTCGATGGATCCAGTGGCGGCGCTCGCCTCCATTCTAAAGAGAAAATGAGCAGTTTTTCACTAGAGCGACGCGCGGTTGATGTTGGAGGGTACAGCTGATGGGTCTACTCACTCCGCTCGCTCTGCTTGGCCTTGGCTTCATCGCCGCGCCGATTCTCGCCCATCTCATGCGCCGCCGCGGGATCGAAGTGCGCACGCTTCCCACGGTCGCCCTCCTTCATCGCGCTCACGCGGCCTCGAAACGGCGGCGGCAGCTCGTCGACCTTTTGCTTCTTCTCGTGCGCGTGCTCATGGTCGCGCTGCTCGCGCTCGCAGCCTCACGGCCTTATCTCCCCAAAGAGGCCGGGGCGATAGGCGATGAGGCGGTGAACGCCGTCTTTCTCATCGACGACTCGCATTCGATGCGCGCGCGCCGGGCGGGAGCGGGTGATCGTGGCGCAACGCGGATCGCTCGCGCCATCGATCAAGCGCTGAGCGATCTTCGCGCCCTTCCCGACGGTTCGGTCTTTTCGATCGTGCGCGGGAGCGCTCCGCCGGAGGTCCTTCTTCGCAACTCCCGCTCGCTGGAACGGGGCGAACGCGTTCTCCGTTCGCTTCGAGAGGGCTCATCCCGCGGCCCAGGTCTCGAACGCGCACTGGATCTTGCCGAGCGATCTTTCTCTCAGCAAGATCACGCTCTCGCCCGGCATTTGTTCATCTATTCGGATTTCGCTGCGCACGAGCGAGCAGACGCCCACCGCTTTCAAGACGATACGCGCGTCAGCCTTCGCGTCTTTCGCACCGATGAGACGGCGAATCGGGCGATCGTCGAAGCAGGCCTCCACCGCGATGAGCGAAGCGAGCGCTGGATCATCTCCGGACGGGTCCGCTCCTTCGAAGGCGAGGGAGCCAGCCTAGGCCTCATTGTCCGGGGAGACGGGCTCGAGCTCATGCGCGGAGAGACGACTCTGGACGCCCGCGGCGAGGGGCGTTTCGAGCTCGAATTTGAGCGACCGGCGCGCGTCGAGCGACTGCATATCGAGCTCACTGAACGTGGAGACGCGATCCCCGACGACGATGTGGTCGAGCTCGCACTCATGGGGAGCCCGAGTCCACGCGTTCTCATCGTCGACGGCGATCCGAGACCCCAACGCCTCGATTCTGCAAGCGGCTTCTTTCTTACAGCGCTCATGAGCGAACCCGACACGTATCGCGTCCGCATCATCGATGAAGGAGCGTTCGATCGATCACAGCTCGAGGAAGCCGACATCGTCGCGCTCCTCGGCATCCCCTCCCCCAATCCCCGCCTATTTGCGGAGGTGCTCGAGAAGGTAAAGCGCGGAGGCGGCCTCCTCGTCAGCCTCGGTTTGCGCGGCGACCCCTTCGCCTACAACGGGCTCTTCAACCCGCTCATCCGCTCGCGTTTCCTTCCTGCTGAAAGCCGCCGCCTCTATGGGATCGAATCGATTCCTCTCGGGCGGCGGGACGATTCCCCAAGCTTTGGATACCACTATCCGATCACCTCGAGCGATACGGCCGAGCTGCTGCTTCGAAGCGGAGAAACCGTTCTCGGAGCAATCGAGCTCGTCGAAAATGGACGCGTCGCACTCTTCGGGATCCCCTTGAGCGACGCCGAAAACGATCTCCCCTATCGGCCGATCTACCTTCCGATCGTCTTACAAGCCATGCGCTCGATCGCGCCCCCGCGTTTTGAAAGGGATTCGATTGTCGCAGGCGAGTCGATCTCTCTCGCGTCGTTTTTTCGTGAGCGGCAGAGTCTTACGATCGAGACGCCCACGCGAGAGAAGATCGCCGTTCATCAAAGCGATCCCGCCTTTCGGCGCACCGATCAGGCGGGCGTGTATCGTCTCCTCGATGGAGATCGCACCCTCTCCGAATTTTCGGCTCAGTTTTCACCAGTCGAGATCGAGCTGTCCCCGGGACCGCTTCCCACTCCCCCTGAGACCCCATCGGAGGCGAACGGACGCACAAGCGAGGAGCGACGCGATCTCACGCCCTTGGCGCTCAGCCTCGCAGCGCTCCTTTGGTTTGCCGAGGGGCTGCTCCGAAGCCCTCGCCGGCGACCGCTCAAACGCGAATCGCCCGCGAGGGCTTAGGCCGTATGCCGCGGAAGGGTCGACGACACGACGCGTTCGATCCCTCCATAGTCCCGAAGGATCTTCGGCTCGGCACCTTCCAGATGCGCGCGATGAAGCGCTTGAATCTCGGCTGCTTGTCCCGCGCCGCCCTCGACGATCAAGCTCCCGCCGGGCTTTAGAAAGCGGGCGGCTTCTTCCGCGATGCGGCGATGGAGATCCAGACCGTCATCGCCTCCATCGAGCGCGAGGCGCGGTTCGAAATCGCGGATATCCGGCGCGAGCCCGGCGAGCTCACCCGCCGGAATGTAGGGCGGGTTCGAGACGATGAGATCGAAATCCATCCCAGTGGGGATCGGCTCGAAGAGATCCCCCTGATAGAATTCGACGCGCTCCATGAGCCCGAGCGCCTCGGCATTTTCTCGCGCGATGGCGAGCGCTTCGGCTGAAAGATCCGTGAGGACGGCGCGCGCATTGGGCCGCTCAAGTAAGATCGAGAGGCCGATGGCTCCGCTTCCCGCGCAAAGATCCAAAATGCGGATGTCCCCGACCGATGAAGGTTCGAGCGGCGCGTCCGGAGCGGAGTCGAAAGTCAGCTCCATCTCCTTGGACGGAGCGGGCTCCGTGAGCCTCGCTCGCTCCGCCTCGCCTCGGTGCTCCGGGGGGCTCACGATGAGACGCCGGAGCGCCTCTTCAACAACGATCTCGGTATCGGGCCGCGGGATCAGCACACCGGGGCCAACCTTGAAACGCGCTTTATAGAAGTCGCGATGGCCGAGAATATACGCCACCGGCTCGTGACGCCGCCTCCGCTCGACGAGAGCCCGGATCCTCGCACGCTCGTCTTCGTTGAGCGGTCGATCCAGATCGAGATAGAGCTCGACGCGGCTCTTGTTGAGCCCCTCGGCGATTAAGCATTCGGCATCGACGCGCGGGCTCTCGATCCCGCGTTTCGTGAAATCCGCGACCGCCCAATCGAGGATTTTCCGCGGTGTCCAGCGCTCCGTCACGCCCTCAACGAGCCCTGAACTTCGGCCGCGGCATCCGCCCGGCTTGGCCTAAGACCTGTTTGGCAAGCTTATTGATCTCCGGACGACGCTCGACGAAAGCGAGCTGCTGAACAATCTCGGGCGATTCATTCACCAGCGCCTCGAGCGAACGCTTCGCGAGCCCCCGCTTCTTCTCTTGTACCGCCGCATAGACCCGTGCCCGATGGAGGAGAAGCCGGACTTCGCCGTAACTTTCATCGTCGGGCGAATAGGTCGCGAGGAGTTTCATCGCCTCGCCCGGAGCGCCCGTTCGCGCGAAAGCCTCCGCCATCACGGCGGCGTACATCGCCTTGGCCTTTGCCTGAGGCTGGCGGTCGAGCCGAATCGCGTCGGCGAGCTTCCGCGCATCTTTCGCCCGCCCTTGAGCGAGGTAGAACAGGCCGAGGTTGGCGCGAATATCGTCGGCGACCATCGCCGGTGCCTTTTCGAGGTCGACCTTTTCGAGAACGGCGATCGCCTTTTGAGGGCTCTCCTGGGCAAGGAGCTGCGCCTGCGCAAGCGCATTCATCGCATCCTTCCCCTCGGCGGATTGTTGTGCTTGGAGGCGTTCGAGGGCGAGCTTGCGACTCTCTGGATCCTTGGCTTCGCGGAGAATCTCGATGAGCGCCGCCGACTTCCGCGTCATGCGGAAGACGTAAATCCCGAGACCGAGCGCAGCGGCCGTGAGCACACCCACAACCACATAACCCCAGATGCCGATATAGGGCTGCGCCATGGCGGCGAGCACCCACAGGACGAGGAACCCGACGGCGATCTGCGCGATCACCTTCCAGTTCATGCGGGGGGTCTCGATCTGCTCCATCGCTTTGGCGGGATCGAGCGCGTCGGATCGTTTCGGTTTGGCCACGCGAGAGGATTAATCCGAAAAACTCATACCTTCAAGGTTCCGCTTCTTTTACGCCGCGATCGGCGCTATGATTCCGCCCACTCATCGGAATAATCAAGGGTCATCAAATTATGAGTCAGCGTCTCGGCGAGCTTTTGGTCCGGCAAAAACGCATCTCACTCGAGCAGCTTCGAGAAGCACAGCGAGCGCAGCAAAAGGAGAACGTCACGCTGAATTACGCGCTCGCGAAGATGGGCTACATGTCGGATAACGACATCGCCGAATTTCTCGCTCAGCAATATCGCGTCCAATCGGTCGACCTAAAACATAAGATCATCCCCCCTGAGGTCGCGCGTCTCGTCTCTGCAGAGGTTTGCTCACGACATCGCATCATCCCCTTTGAGCGAAACGGTCAGCACCTTTCGGTCGCGATGATGGATCCCTCGAACCTCCACGCGATCGATGACGTCAAGTTCCTGACCGGCCTTCAGATCGAGCCCTACGTCGCCTCCGAATCGTCGATTCTCGCGGCGATCGACCGCGCATTCCAAGCGCCGGAGATCTCCTACGCCGACATTATGGACGGTTTCGATGAGGATGAAATCGATTTCGAGGCCGAGGATGAAGACGACAACCTTGTCGATCTCGAGCGCGCTTCCGAGGACGCCCCGGTCGTTCGGCTCTGCAATGCCATCCTGCTCAACGCCATCAAGAAGAACGCGTCGGATATCCACGTCGAGCCCTACGAAAAGACCTTCCGGGTGCGCTATCGCGTCGACGGCGTCCTCCAGGAGGAGATGTTCCCGCCGCCGAAATTGCGAAACGCCATCGCTTCGCGTCTCAAGATCATGGCGTCGCTCGACATCGCCGAGCGGCGACTCCCCCAGGACGGACGCATCAAGCTCAAGCTCGGGAAGGGCCGCGAGATGGACTTCCGCGTCTCCTGTCTCCCGACGCTCTGGGGCGAGAAGATCGTCCTTCGTCTTCTCGACAAATCGAACCTTCAGCTGGACATGACGAAGCTCGGCTTCGAGGAAAAATCGCTGAAGGACTTTAAGGATTCGATTTACCAGCCCTACGGGATGGTCCTCGTCACGGGGCCGACGGGTTCGGGTAAGACCACCACGCTCTATTCGGCGCTCTCCGAGCTCAACCAGCCGGGGACCAACATCAGCACGGCCGAGGATCCGGTCGAGTTCAACCTCGAGGGGATCAACCAAGTCCAGATGCACGATGATATCGGCCTGAACTTCGCCGCGGCCCTCCGAAGCTTCCTCCGGCAGGACCCCGACATCATCATGGTCGGTGAGATCCGAGATTTCGAAACGGCCGAGATCGCGGTCAAGGCGGCCCTAACGGGTCACCTTGTCCTCTCGACGCTTCACACCAACGACGCCCCGAGCACGGTCACGCGTCTCCTCAACATGGGCGTTGAGCCCTTCCTCGTCACGGCCTCGCTTAACGCCGTCGTCGCTCAGCGTCTCGCAAGAAAGATCTGCTCCGAGTGCCGCGTCGAGGTGGAGACCGAATATCAGGCGCTCCTCGACGTGGGCTTCACAGAGGCTCAAGCGAAGGAAGTGAAAACCTATCAAGGCGCGGGCTGCGATACCTGCGGCGGAACCGGCTATAAGGGCCGAATCGCGCTCTATGAAGTGATGCCGTTTGGCGATCGCCTCAAAGAGCTCGTTCTTCAAGGCTGCTCATCGGCTGAGCTGAAGGCCGAGATGATGAAGCTTGGCATCAAAACCCTCCGGCAAAGCGGCCTCACGAAGGTCGCCGAGGGCGTGACAACGATTGAAGAGGTCGTGCGCGTGACGGCCGCAGATTCATTCTGAGCCTCGCCTCCCTTTTGAGCGTGCATCGCGCCCGATGGTGCGAGCGCTTTATCGCTCGCGGATGACCCGCAGGATCGCTTCGCCGAATTTTTCGGCCTTCGATTTTCCGATGCCTGGGACCTCGAGCAGTTCCTGTCGATCACGCGGCCGAAGCGCGGCGAGCGCGAAGAGGGTTTTATCGCTGAAGATGGTGTACGCCGGCTTTTGGCGCTCCCGCGACTCTCTCAAGCGGTATTCGCGGAGCGCCTCGATGAGGTCCCCGTCGAGTCCCGCCTGTTCGGCGAAGTCTTGGATGAAGCGCTTGGAACGCTCGGGGCGGGCCGATGTGCGCCGCTTGGGCGTCCGCACAACCCGCTGCCCCGGCGCACAGCGATCGCACATCCCACAAGGCTCGCCGCTGTCTTCGCGATCGCCGAAATGGTTCACGAGTGCGCGCATCCGGCAGCCCTTCCCTTCGGCAAAATCGATGACGTGATCGAGCTGGGCTTTGCGATGAGCTCGCTGCGCGGCATAGGACGGGAGGAAGTCGTCGCTCCCTTGGCGATAACGACCGTCGACCTCGACGATTCCGCCGTGAATGAGGAGCTTTTCGATGGCCTTTTCAGCGAGCTCTGGTTTCAGATCCGCCCTCGCCCCGATCTGTCTTGCGCTCATCTCACACCCCTCGAGCATCCGGTGGATCTTCCCGAGCACCAGCGGCGACGGATAATCTCGCTCGAAAAAGAAATCGTGCGTGCGGCGATCGGATGGTCCGTGAAGAAGGATCGCGCGGCTCATCGCTCCGTCGCGTCCGGCCCGCCCGATCTCTTGGTAGTAGCCCTCGAGCGTTGCGGGGAGCGCCGTGTGAATGACCGTCCGGATATTGGATTTATCGATGCCCATGCCGAAAGCGATGGTCGCGACGATCACATCCACACTCCCGCGAAGAAACGCGTCCTGAACCCAGCCCCTCCGCTCAGTGGAGAGCCCCGCGTGATAAGCCGGGACGCCCAAGGCGCTCGCGATCTTCTCGGTTTCCTTACGAGTCGGTGCATAGACGATGGCGGGGCGCCTCGCCGGATCGCTTAGGATGTCCATGACGACATCCGGGCGCTGGCTTGGCTTCATTTCGGCGGCCTCGACGGCGATGTTGAGCCGACGAAAGCCGAGAATGAATCGCCGGGCGTCACGTAGCCCGAGCTGCACCGCGATATCGTCCTGTACGGCAGGCGTCGCTGTCGCCGTGAGCGCCACGCGCGGGATGTCTTGAAATGGCGCAAGCCGTTCGCGAAGCGCACGATAATCCGGCCGAAAATCATGCCCCCATTGGCTGATGCAGTGCGCTTCGTCGACGGCGATGAGCGTGGGGGCGCGCCGCTCGAGGAGGTCGATGAAGGAAGAGAGCGCGAATCGTTCGGGAGCGACGAAGAGAAAATCGAGCTCGCCGCGAAGATAGGCCGAATACGCCTCGCGGCTCTCCTCGCGGCTCCGCCCGGAGTGGAAGCGATCGGCGCGCATCCCTCGGGCGAGTAGGCCCTCGACCTGATCTTCGATGAGCGCGATGAGTGGGCTCACGACGAGCGTCGTCCCACCGCGCGCGAGGCCCGGGAGCTGATAGCAGAGTGATTTTCCGGCGCCGGTGGGCATCACAACCAACGTGTCGCGTCCCTCGGCTACGCTTTCACAAATGGCTCGCTGGTTTTTCCGAAATCCGGGATGCTTGAAGCGTTCCTTTAGAAGCTGCTCAAGGTAGTCGCCCCCGCGCTTTCGGGCTGAACGCTTCGCGCCGCGATCCGCCGACCGGACGCCTCCGGATGAGCCGGAGTCCTCGGCTTCGCTCGGCCCCTCATCGCCCATCGAGCGCGGGCGATGGGCACCGTGTGCTGCCATCGGCCGAGTCGCGCGCGCGCCCCCATTGCGACGCTCCGAAGCAGCAGCCGTCCCATGCGGCCGTCGCTTCAACGAAGCATCCGGCGCTTGATCCGCGGCGTCCGCAGCGTCGTCTCGCTTCCTTTGCGATCGATCCTTCGACGTGCCGATCAGATCGCGAATGAACGCTTCGATGTCGATCATGAACGGATCTATCGGCGCCTTTTTCTTTTCGATGCTTCGGAGCCGGGCCTCCCACTCACCCGTCATTTTGGGGCTCTTCACGCGAGCATCCACCAATTCGATCAGCCTCTCGCCACGCGCCGTGGCGCGGATCGTCCTTCCTTCTCGAAAGAGATAACCCCGCTGGATGAGCGTCTCGACAATGGCGGCACGCGTTGCAGGCGTTCCAAGCCCTCGCTCTTTCATCGCCTCGCTGAGCTCTTCTTCGTCGAGCGATTCGCCCGCGCGCTCCATCGCCGTAAGAAGTTTCGCCTCATCGAAAGGAGTGGGGGGCTTGGTCTGCTTTTCTTCGATGGCGCCTGAATGAAACCGAAGTGCATCTCCACGCTTTAGGCCGCTTGGAAGAAGAACCTCTCGACTTTCAGTCTGGCCGCGCCTCTCGACCCGCATGAAGCCCTCCTCTTCGACGATGAGGCCGCGCGAACGGAGCCGATCAACGGTGCGCACGCCGCCGTCTTCACTTTCGACCTCGATGCTGAGTCGTGTGAGCGCAAGGATGCGATCGGGTTGATAAGCGGCGAGAAGGCGCCGGTTTACCAGATCTTCGATGCGGGCTTCATCGCTGCCGGGCGGAGGCGGGCTTCCCTTACCGGTCGGGATGATGGCGTGGTGATCGCTCACCTTTCGATCGTCGACGAAGCGCTTTCCGAGCGGTCTCGAGCCGGTCTCAGCGAGGATGAAGTCTTCGTACGGGGCACGGATGGCCGCGACGATCTCGGGGAGGCTCTTTGCGATATCTGAGCTCAGATGACGGCTGTCCGTTCGTGGATAGGAGAGCCGTTTATATCGCTCGTAAAGGGATTGGGCCGCGTCGAGCGTGCGCTTCGCGGTGAAGCCGAACGCGCGATTCGCCTCGCGCTGCAGTTCTGCAAGATCGTAGAGGAGTCGCGGGGGAATCTTGGAGCGCTTCCGCTCGAGTTTTTGTATCGAAGCCTTTCCGTTTTGGATGCGTGCGAGGATGGATTCCGCGAGCTCCCGATCGTTTGGAAGGCGCGAGAATGGGCCATCGGGATGCGCAAGCTTGCTCGGCGCCTCGAGTCGCGCGGAGAGACCACCCCCTTCGGCCTCGAAATTCACGCGGATCTCGAGGTAGTCCTCAGGCGTGAAATCGCGGATGGCGCGCTCTCGCTCGACGACGAGAGAGAGCGTCGGGGTCTGGACGCGGCCCACGCTAAGCCGCTCTTCGTAGCGGAGGCTATAGTAGCGAGAGAGGTTCATCCCGACGAGCCAATCCGCACGACTGCGCCCATAGGCGGCGTGGTAGAGGCCGTCATACTCCTCGAGCGGCCTCAAAGAGGCGAACCCGCGGGCGATCGCCTCGTCGGTAAGCGAGCTGATGAAGAGGCGAGAGAGGCGCACCTTGCCAATGCCAACCTTGGCGATGAGATCGCGAAAGATGAGCTCTCCTTCGCGGCCCGCATCGGTCGCACAGACAATCTCCTCGTAGATCGGATCGCGAAGAAGGCGCTCTACGATGGCGTATTGCTCTTCGGCGCCTTGGCGGACGACGAGCGGAAACTCGGTCGGGATCATCGGCAGCGTCGAAAGATCCCAACGTCGCCACGACGCCTGTATGCGACCCGGCTCTGCGATCTCAACGAGGTGACCGATCGCCCAGCTCACGTCGTAGCGCTCACCGGCGATATAACCTTTCCGCCTTCCACTCGAGCCGAGGACGCGCGCGATATCCCTCGCAACCGAAGGCTTCTCTGCGACCACGAGGATCTTTTTTTCGCTGCTACGTCTCATCGCTCGGGGCCATTCTTCACCATCGAGGCAGCTCGGTCGAAGTTGCGCCTCGATCAGGGCGAGCAACGGCTGCTATCTTGAAGTACCATGAACGGTATCCGAGTTTTCTCGATCGCCAATATCCCGGTCTATATCAGCCCGTTTTATCTTCTCCTGCTCTTCTTCTTCGGGATGCAATACTCGCATCCGGCGTACGGCGCGATCTTCGCACTCATCGTCACGATCAGCCTCCTCGTCCATGAGTTTGGGCACGCGCTCGCGGCGAAATTCTTTCGTCTCGATCCGCAGATCCTCCTCCACGGCATCGGCGGTCTGACCCAACACCGCTCAGCCTCGAGCGATCGCGACGACGCGCTCATCGTTGCCGCCGGACCGGCGGCGGGCCTTTCACTTGCAGGGCTGTCCTTCGTCGCGGAGAGCGCGGGCCTTCCGCAATACGTGTCCAATCCAAGGTTGGCGGAGCTCGCGAGCTTTTTCTTGAAGCAGATGCTCGTTATCAATGTTTTCTGGTCCGTTCTGAACCTCCTTCCCATTTGGCCACTCGACGGCGGCCAGCTCACACGCCTCGCGGCGCTACGCTTGATGAAGCCACGGATGGCGGAGAAATTCGTGCACGGCTTCGCCGTTGTGATCCTCATCTTCGCGGCCCTCTGGGGCTTTCGAAGCGGAAACTTCCTCCTTGGCATCGTCGCACTTTTCCTGATGATGCCGAATCTGAGCATCCTCCGAGGGCAGGCGTCGGGGGGACCGATTCGGCGCGGAAAAGGGAAGTTTCGCGAGCTGCTCGAGCAGGCGGAACGGGCCTTCGCACAGGGTGACTATCTCGAAGCCTCACGCGCGGCGCATCTCGCCAAAGAGGATCCGGCCTCGCTCAGCCGCGTGGAGGAGACCCGGCTCTTCATGCTCCTTGGGATCGTGGAGACACGACTCGGGCGCTATGAAAGCGCGCTCTCTTATCTCGCGCGTTCGCCGCGTGAGCCCGTCATCATCGAGTCGATGATCGAATGCCTTCATCAGCTCGATCGCGATGAAGAGCTAGACGCCCTGCTGGAATCGACTGAATTTCAGCGGATCTCGCCGACGAGGCGCGTTGAGATCCTCCAAGTGGTCCGTCCCTCGTGGCTCGGCGATCTACGTCACTGAATTAAATAACTGACCCGCGCCCTCCCACAGGGAGAGGGCGCGGATCATGGGCGAAGAACCAAGGAGAATCGTGAGGCGGATCGAGATCCGCGCTCAGAACTTCTTCTCGCCTTGGGAACCGCGGCGGATGTAGGCCGGGATCTCCAAGAACGCTTCATCATCGAGCCCCGCGGGAGGCGCGTAGGATGCACGCGGCGTGCTCAGCTCCTGGGGGATGTGGGAGCGGCGATCTTCGCTCACCGGCGGCGCAATGCTGGTGCGCGCGGGAGCAGGCGTATGACGGGGCACGGTCTGCGAGACGCGCGTCGCGCTCGGGGCGCCGAGGGATTGACCGCCGTAGGCGATCGCGTTGCGGAGCGCTTGCGTCGCGACGGGATCTTCTCGGCGCACCGCCTCATCGAAGCCGGTGGCGATCACGGTCACCTTCACGACGTCGTCAAGATCGGGATCCGCGACAAAGCCAAAGAAGACCTCGGCGTTCTCATGGGCCGACGCGCGGATGCGATCGGCGGCGTCGCGAACCTCGCGGAGCTTCATATTCGGACCGCCGGTCACGTTGATGAGGAGCGCCGTCGCGCCATCGACACTGATATCGTCGAGGAGGGGTGAGTTCACGGCGAATTCGGCGGCCTCGATGGCGCGATTTTCGCCGCGCCCCCAGCCGGTCCCCATCAATGCTCGCCCGTTCCTGCTGAGCACCGAGCGCGCGTCGGCGAAGTCGACATTGATCTGACCGTGGTGGTTGATGAGATCGCTGATGCCTTGGATGGCGTGGAGGAGGACCTCATCCGCGCGCTGGAAAGCGTCGAGCATGGTGATGTCATCGTCGCCCAGATCGAGGAGCTTCTCGTTGGGGATCGTGATGATGCTATCGACAGCACTCGTGAGCTCATTGACTCCGTTCATGGCGAGTCGCATGCGCTTACCGCCCTCGAAGCTGAAGGGCTTGGTGACAACGCCAACAGTGAGCGCGCCGACATCGCGGGCGGCCTGTGCGACGATGGGCGCCGCGCCGGTTCCGGTCCCGCCGCCCATTCCGGCCGTGACAAAAACCATATCCGCGCCTTCGAGAGCCTCATTCAAACGCTGCACGTCCTCGAGCGCGGCCTTCTTTCCGACCTCCGGATTGCCCCCTGCGCCAAGACCGCGTGTGAGCATGGGGCCGAGCTGAATCTTCGTGGGAGCGAGGCTGCTCTCGAGCGCCTGCGCGTCGGTATTGGCGACGATGAATTCGACGTCCTGAAGACCTGCCGAAATCATGGTGTT
>JAAZAH010000316.1 GCA_012514415.1 Sandaracinaceae bacterium | reverse complement strand
GAGCCCCTCCGCCTCGCGGCGTCATCGAAATCCCGCGTGACGCGAAGCGAAGCGCCGCGCGCCACGCGGATGCGCGTCGAGGTCCTCCGAACGCTCCCCCACGATACGGACGCGTTCACTCAGGGTCTCTTCATCCATCGCGGGAGGCTCTTCGAGAGCACGGGACTCGTCGGAAAGAGTAGCCTACGCGAGGTGGATCTCGACACCGGGCGCGTGCTTCGAAAGGTCGACATCCCCGCGCCTCATTTTGGAGAAGGGATCACCCTCGCGGGGGATTCGATCTTCATGCTGACTTGGCAGACCGGCGCAGTCTTTCGTTATGCGCTCGAAGACTTTCGGCTCATCGAAACCTACGAGATCGAGGGTGAGGGCTGGGGCATCACCTTTGATGGAGAGCGGCTCATCATGAGCGATGGGAGCGCTTACCTCGAGTTTCGCGATCCGAAGGATTTTAGTTCGCTCGGACGAAAGGAGATCCGGCTCGATGGCCATCCAGTCGACCGCATCAACGAGCTCGAATACATCGATGGAAAGGTCTACGCCAATCGCTGGAAAACCGATGACATCCTCATCATCGATCCCGAGCGCGGCGTCGTCGAGGCGCTCGTCGATGCGAGCGGACTCTTGACGGGTGTCGCGCGTTTTCGCGCCGATGTGCTGAATGGGATCGCTTATGATGAGGACGGCGATCGACTCTTCATCACGGGCAAGCTCTGGCCTAAACTTTATGAAATTCGGATTGTGCCTCGCTCGCTTGAACCTTCGAAGGAAAACCTCTGATGCGTACTCTCTTCTTTCTAGCCGGGCTCCTCGGGGTCCTCGTTTTCAGCGGATGCGGTGAACCCAAGGGTGATGTCCTCAACCCGGGCCTCGAAAAGAACGTCACGGCGCGTTTCGATGAGCTCGGGATGCTTCACCTCGACTGCCGCTCCGATCGCGACTGCGCGGCGGCGCTTGGCTATTTCCACGCCCGAGATCGTTTTTGGCAGATGGATGTACGCCGACGGTTCGCGACGGGACGACTCTCGATCATGGTCGGCGAGCTCGTCCTCGACCAAGCCGATGTGGGCAACCGGCAGCTCTTCGCCGATCGCGAAGGGAATTTCGCCGAGGAGCGCCTGATGGAGTTCGCGGACGAGGAGACGCGCGAACTGATGGAGGCCTACGCTCAAGGAGTGAACGCGTGGCTCGCGGATATGCGAGAGGGGAAGAACGGAGCAAAGCTTCCTCGTCAATACGACGATCCGCTCATCATCGATACCAACATTCCCGACTGGCGACCCGAGGATAGCTTCGCGACGGTGCTCGCGCTCGTCAACGACCTCACCAACGACAGCTCGGATCAGATTGAACGCGGGATGTTGCACGCAGCCCTCGAAGGAATGCCCGAAGTCTATGAGGATTTTTACGGCGTCAAGCCGCTCACCGAGGCGACGGTTCTCGACGATTATCCATGTCCGGATCTATCGAGGTCAGCGCGTCGTGCGGCTCGGGACATTCCCAGACGTCCCCACTCGCTTACGCCCGAGCTTCTACCACTTTTCGAGAAAGCCCTCGAAAAGGCGCGCGCGTTCAAGCTTCTTCGAGCCGACGTTGAAAATGGTCCCGAAGCCTTCGGCTCGAATAACTGGGCGGTCGCTCGCGATCTCGCCGCGGGCGATGTGGCCTATCTCTCGAACGATCCGCATCTCGCCCATACACAGCCGGCGACTTGGTACATGGCGCACCTCGACGCGACGCGCGGGGGCGGCGCAAAGGTGGCGGGGCAAACGTTCGCCGGTCTTCCTTGGGTCATCATCGGCCAGAACGAGCACATCGCTTGGGGCGCCACGACCACCTATTTCGATTTTACGGATGTGTATATCGAGGAGCTCTCGGACGACGGCGAGGGCGTGATGTTCAAGGGTGAAAAGGTCCCGTTTATCACCAAAGAGCTCGATTTCGAGATCGCGGGGGGCGAGACGCGGAAACGTACGCTCCGATGGGTGCCGCATCATGGGCCCGTTCTTTCAATCGATCGGGATGAAGGACGCGCGATCACCTTCCGATGGACCGCGCATGAGCTCTCTACCGATGCGAACGTCCTCACGAAGCTCGCCAAGGCGAAGACCACGGAAGAGGCGCGCGAAGCGCTCTCCGGCTTCACCACGATCGGACAGAACTGGGTCGTTGCCGACCGCGAGGGCACCATTGGATGGTTCCCTTACAATCGCCTCCCGGTCCGACCGTGGGCCGATACTTACAATCCGAACCTACCGTTGCCGGGCGATGGCTCCGCGGAGTGGGAGAACTACATCCCGCTCGAGGCGCTGCCCCAATTGATCTCCAAGAGCGGCTATGTGGCGACCGCAAACAATACAATGACGGACCATCTCCTCGATGGGGATCCGACGAATGATTGTCCGGGCATCGTCCTTCAGAGCAGCTCGGCGGTCGGATATCGGCAGGAACGAATCCGTAACGAGCTCGACCGTCTTGCGGGTGAGCACACGCGGGAGACGATGGCCGCGCTCATCCGAGATACACATTCTCTCGTCGGCGAGGAGTTGAAGCCTGCGATCCTTGCCGCGGTCGAGGCTGAGGAGCTGAGCCCCGAGGCTGAGAAGGTGCGCGACGCGCTCGCTGCGTGGCAGTTGAGATGCCCGACCGGACTCGATGGACTTCTGCCGAGCTCGGATGTGACGAGCGATGCAGAGGAGCGCGCGAACGCTGTCGGGTGCACGGCGATGCACGTCGCGCTGAATTACATCCACAAAGCGCATATTGGAGATGAACAGTCCGCGTGGGGGCTTGGCCGGGAGCCGTCGCTCGCCGTGACCATCCGCGCCTTGGCCCGTCCCTCCGAGCTCGAGCGAGCCGAGGGATACTGGGATGACGTGCGCACCGAAGATGTGGTCGAGAGCCGCAGCGAGATCGTCGCGAGGGCACTTCATGAGGCCGGCGCTTTTCTGAGCCAGCGCCTCGGAAGCGATTCGAACGGGTGGGCGTGGGGACGCATCCACACCATCACCACGGCGACCGATCTTTTCTCCATGCTCGCAATCGAGACCTACGATGGACGCACTTTCGCGAACCAGGGCGGGCTCTACACGGTGGATGTGGCTGCGCCCGACTACGAACGCAATTACATCAACCGTCATGGGGCGAGCACGCGCTTTCAGTGTGAGCTGAGCGATGAGCGCGTGGACTGCACGTATCAAATCCCGGGCGGCCAGGTCGATGACGATGAGAGCCCTCATTTCGAGGATCTGATGGAGCGCTATCTCCGGGGCGAGCCCGCGCCCATCGTGTTGGATCACGACGAGCTCAAAGAGGCATCGACTCTCGTGCTTTCGAAGCCCTGAGCGGGGGGCGCGAGCTGTTTGAAGGCGGACTTGGCGTCTTCGCTGAGTCCGCTTTTTTCATCCGTCGTCGTTTGGCCTAGTACGGACCTGCTGCGGACCTGCTGACCTTCGCAGACGCGCATGGGCCGTTGGATTCACCCAGGTTGACGTTGCGCAACGTAGGCTCGCGACTTGTCGTGCGATACCACCGGTGGGTTCGGTCTAGCCGAGTGTCCGGATCTCTGGTTCGTATTGGGCCAAGCGTTTTTGCATGACTTCGATGGCTTCGGGGTTTTGGTCGACCAGCACAAAGCCCCGACCGTTCTTCGCTGCAGCTTCGCCGGTGGTCCCAGAGCCTGCAAAAAAGTCGAGTACGACGTCGCCGGGCATGCTGTGCACTTTGACGATGCGTTCAAGGATGCCGAGCGGCTTTTGAGTTGGATAGCCCGTTTTTTCGCGGCCGGACGTTGGGACAATCGTATGCCACCAAACGTCCGTCGGGGTTTTTCCTCGTGCGGCCTTTTCCGGGCCGACGAGGGAGGGAGCCATGTAGGGGATGCGATCGATCGCGTCGTAGTTGAAGATGTAATTCTTTGGATCGCGCGCGTACCAGAAGATCACATCGTGTTTGGGCGACCAACGACGCTTGGACCGGCCTCCAAAATCGTACGACCAGACAATCTCGTTCATGAACGAGTCGCGCCCAAAGAGTTCATCGAGGGCGATCTTGAGATAATGGCTCTCGCGTGGATCGACGTGGACGAAGAGAGAGGCGTCTTCGGTCATGCAGCGAATGGAGCGCTCGATGCGTTGCATGACAAAGCCGATGTAGTCGTCGTAGCTGTCGCGGTAGGACGCGCTCGGCAAACGCTCGACCGAATAGCGGGCGCCGCCGAAGCCGCGACGCTCACCGTCCGCGTTGCGCGTCACGCGGATTCGATCGCGCCTTTGTGTCTTTCCGGTGTTGAATGGAGGATCGATGTAGACGAGGCGGGCGAAGCGCTCAGGAAGGCGCTCGAGCGCCTGGAGGTTGTCTCCGCATAAGATCGTGCGCACGGGGCGGCAGCGTACCTTGGCGGTCGGCGCTTTTCCAGGACCGAGGTTGTTGCGCAGCTCTCCTCTCCAGGCTCTCCAGGACCGAGGTTGTTGTATGGAGAGCGAGGCTCTTGCGCCGCGCCGCTCGCGGCCGAGAAGCGGACCGAGGTTGTCGCATGGAGGAAGGCATCGCGTCGCGTCGTCAACCTAGGTCATCGTTTTAGGTCATCGTCTGTTTTTTTTCGCCGCTCGAAGCAATTCCCCCGCCGGTGCGCCGATATAAATTGCATGACGCTTCCCCGACCAGTCTTC
>JAAZAH010000315.1 GCA_012514415.1 Sandaracinaceae bacterium | reverse complement strand
TCGATGGAGTCGTAAAAACGGCGCGCCGCTGCCCGGGCGGAAGGCGTGCTCGATGGCGTCTCGGACAAAGGCCTTGGCCGCGCCAATGGCCTCGCGGAGGGAGCGCCCTTGAGCGAGCCCCGAGGCGACGGCCATGCTGAGCGCGCATCCGGTGCCATGCGGCGAGTCGCCCTCGATGCGTTCGGCGACGAAGCGCGCCTCGCCCTCCGCGTCGAATAGCAGATCGACGGGATCGCCCTCGGCGTGTCCGCCTTTAACCAAGATGGGCACCCCGTATCGCTCATAGAGCCCGCGGCCGACGCGCTCGGCGCTGAGCGTCTCATCGCCAGCGTCTCCGCGCGCATAGAGCGCCCTCGCCTCGACGAGGTTCGGCGTGAGGAGCGCGAGCCTTGGAAAGAGCGCCCCTTCGAGCAAGCGGAGCGCCTCCTCACCAAGAAATTCGCGCCCGCTCGAGCTCTTTAGGATCGGATCGAAGACGATGGGCACGCGAAGCTCGCAGAGGCATTCGGCGAGCACGCGCGCGCTCTCTACGCCCGAGATTGCGCCGATCTTGACAGCAGAAAGATCGAGATCTTCGAGGACCGCATCCAGCATCGCGCGGAAGAGCTCGGCCTCGATCGGGACGCTCTGATGGACGGCCGATGAGTCTTGAACCGTGAGGAGGCTCGGCACGGCCGCCCCGTGGACGCCGAGGAGCGCAGCGACCTTCATATCGGCCTGAATTCCTGCGCCGCCGCTGGGATCCGAGCCCGCCACGCTAAGCACTGAGACAGGCGCGCTCATGCCCGCGCCTCAACCCTCATCCGGCTCAAAATCAAGCGAGAGCGAGTTCACACAATAGCGCTCCCCCGTGGGAAGAGGTCCATCGGGGAAGACATGGCCGAGGTGACCATCACAAACGGCGCAGCGAATTTCCGTCCGGATCATTCCGAACGATCGATCCTCAAGTCGACGCACCCTCGACGGATCGATCGCGTCGTAGAAGCTCGGCCATCCGCTCCCCGAGTCGTATTTTGTGCCGGCGTCAAAAAGCTCGGTCTTGCATCCGCGGCAGCGGTAGACCCCAGGACGCTTCTCATCGAGATACGCACCCGTAAAGGCACGCTCCGTGCCGTGCTCGCGCAGGATCCGATATTCATCCGGCGTCAAAAGCGAGCGCCACTCTTCTTCCGTACGTTCAATCTTTTTCATGCTCTCATCCCTCTGCCCATCAGCTCCCAATAGCGCCGGGGAAGGACTCGCTGAACCCAATCAATGAGGCGCGCGTCAGCTCCGATCAAGATGCGCGGCTCCTTACGTTCGATCCCCCGGATGATGATCTCTGCGGCCTTTTCTGGACTCGTCCGCGCGATTCTCTTGAAATTCGCGACGCTCTCCTTCTGATCGCGAAGTCCCGTCGGACCTTGGTAAAATCGAGCATTCGCCGCGATGCGCGTATCGATGCCGCCCGGATGAACGCAGGCGACGTGGACGCCCGTCCCCTCGAGCTCATGCCTGAGCGCCTCAGTCATGCCGCGCACGGCAAATTTTGTCGCGTTATAAAGTCCCTGCGTCGGCACAGCGACGAGACCGAAAACGCTTGAGACGTTCACGATGCTTCCGCTGCCGCGCTCGACGAAATGCGGCAGAAACGCCTTGGTGCCGTGGACGACGCCCCAGAAATTGATGCCGACGATCCACTCCCAATCCTCGTAGCGGCTCTCGAGGATGGTATCGGCGACGGCGACGCCGGCGTTGTTCACGACGATGTCGGCGCGTCCGAAGCGCTCGAGTGTATCGTCGCGGAAGGCCTCAAAGCCTGCGCGGTCCGCGACATCGAGTTTTTGCGCAAGCACTCTCCGTCCGAGATTTTCGATCGCGCCGCGCGTCTCTTCAAGCCCTCTCTCATCGAGATCCGCGATCGCGAGATCGGCCCCGCGCCGCGCCAGTGCAATGGAAAGTGCGCGCCCAATGCCGGATGCCGCGCCCGTGATGACCGCTACTTTACCCTCAAAGCTCATCGCTCTTCGGCTCCCTTCTTTCGTCGCAGCGGGACAGGCCGTTTGGGCGGCGCCTCGCTTTCAATCTGTGGTGAGAAGAAATTGTCCTTCCGCTGATACTCATCGACGCGGAAAGCGAATTTATAGCTCGGCTGCGAACGCATATTGCAGTTCGTGCGTTCGCAGAAGCGGCAAGTTGTTCCCACCGGCACCGCCATCCGCGCCGGATCGGCAAAGGGAAGATCGTCCGCGTAAACGAGATGCTTCGCTGCATCTGCGTGCGTCCCAAGACCAATGCTATGGACGGTGCCCTTGACGAGGCTGCCCGAAGCCGGCGCGGAAACGACATTCGCGAAACAAAAATACGTCGACCCGTCGGGGAAGCGCGAGTATTGCTTTGTGATGACGTTCGGCGTGAGGAAGGCGAGGTGGACGGCCATCTTCGGGCACGAGCCGTCATAATGGCTAAAGCGGATCCCATCGCCCGAGTAGCGCTTCGAGATATTCCCCGCGAGATCGACTCGGATGAAGTGCATCGGGAGGCCCTTGAGGTTGGGGGCCGAGAGGTTGCACATCCGGTGGGCCACGGTCTCGTACGAGACCTCGAATCGCCGCGCGAGCGCCTCGACATCGTAGCGGCTCCCTCGCACGGCTTCGTAGAACTCGCGATAGGGAAGCATGAGCGCGCCCGCAAAATAGTTCGCGAGGTGAATTTTGATGAGGCGCCGCGTCTCGCCGTAATGCCCGCCGTAATCGGCGAGAATCCCTTTATGCGTCTTCTCTTCATCGAAGATTCGGAGACCGATCGCGTGAGCGAGATGGAATTTTAGGCGCTGCTCAAGCGTCTGGTTCGTGATGAAGATCTCGTCGCGATCTTCACTCCATTGAACGATGATGCCGCGCTCATCGGGCTCGACGCGGTGAAGCTTCACCCCAAGATGGTCCGTGAGGACGTGCTCAAGATCGGAGGCGCGCATGCCCGTCTCGAGGCCCGCATCGCGGCGGAGTTTTTCGGCGCGCTCCTCAAGCGAAGGAAAGTAGTTCTCGTTCCGCTCAAGAAAATCCGTGACCTCATCGAAGGGCGTATAATCAAAACGGAGCGAGGCCTCGGATTGAGTCTGTTTACGCACCGCCTCGACGACATTATCGAGCTGCGCGCGTGCGTTTTTATAAAGGTTGAACAGCCCGGTGACGGTCATGACCATCTTGGGCTCGGCGCTGAACGATGCGAGATCTTCCTCCGAGAGATTCAGCGAGCGGAGCAGCGGCTCGTCGAGGAGGCGCGCAAGACCGTCATCGACATGGCGCTCACCGAGGCTCTCCATGAAGGACTCCATGCTCACGCCGTAAAGCTCGAGCGCTTTGAAGAGGAGCGGGAGCTGGATCACTCGCTTGCCCTTCTCGATAAGGCTCAAATACGCCGGCGAAATATCCAGACGCCTCGCCACCTCGCTCTGCTGGATACCGCGCGCAAGACGAAGCTCGCGGAGTCGCTGGGCCATCGCGGCGTTATTCGCTTTCGTTCTCACTGCTCTTGCTTCGCTCTTGACCTCGCGGCCGCTTATGTTAACTCCAAGCCGCTATCGGCCGACTGTGAACCTGTAAAGCATCACGCACGCCGATGGGTCAAGCCCACCTCAGCGCTTTCACTCGTTGGGTTGGGCTGGTGCGCTACGACGACGATAGGAAGACCAATCGCTAACGCAATTGGCAACGCAATAGGTAACGGTGAATGACGCCTCGCGGCCATTTTCTTCGCGTTGGAGGCGGTAGCCTCGTTCGAGCCTCGACTTGCACCGACGGCTTCGGATTTTGGACTACCGTCTCCTCTGCGGTGGGGATGGCCGCGGGCGTCCATCGTAGTCGCCGGAGTAAAATAGTCAATAGCCTTGACGTTTTCTTCGCGCGACGGCTGAGCGCGGGCATCTCCTCGAGTTTCGTCGTATCGTCCAAGCTAAAGCACAGAAAAGGAGCGGGCGGATGAGCCGCGAGCAGACGATTTCAGCGATCGAATCCCTTTACCAACGCGCCCACGATGCCCTCAAGGAGCGGCTCAGCAAGGATGGGAGAGTGTCGGGCGCACTCCTCAACCGCCATCAGCTCGGCGCGCACGGCCTCGCTTACCTCGCCACTGAACTCGAAGCATGCAGGCAACTTGCGCGGTGGGCCGATCAGGTCGACGCCGACTACGAGCGCGCGATCGCCGACGCGTACATCGGCGAGGTCGCGAGAAGCTTCCGCGGAGGGGTGGATCTCGGTCCCTGTGAGTCGATCCCCCTCTCGGAGCTCGGGCTCAGCGAAAAAGATGTCGCCGAGACCCTCGGCGCCGAAGCCGTCACCGCGTTCATCGAGGAGCGCGCCAGCGGCGACGCCTATCTCGCCATCGCCGATCGAGGCGCCGAGGCGGGCTTCGGCGATCCCGGTCTCTTCGACGAAATGCTCGAGGAGATCCGCGCTCAATTCGCGCGTTTCGCCGATGAGGTCGTGATTCCCCGGGCGCAGGAGATCCATCAAAAAGACATCCTTATCCCGATGGAGATCCTTGATCGGATGAGCGAGCTCGGCGTCTTTGGCCTCACGATTCCAGAAGAATTCGGCGGGCTCGGCATGAGCAAGGTCGCCATGTGCGTCGTCACCGAGGAGCTGAGCCGCGGCTATATCGGCGTGGGTTCGCTCGGGACGCGCGCGGAGATCGCGGCCGAACTCATTCTCGGCGGCGGAACCGAAGAGCAAAAGGC
>JAAZAH010000314.1 GCA_012514415.1 Sandaracinaceae bacterium | reverse complement strand
GCACGATATCTTGAAGGTGAAGGGCGAGAAGGAGCTCGCGGCCTGGCTCGTGAACGAGATCCAGCAGGTCTACCGGCTCCAGGGCGTCGCCATCAACGATAAGCATATCGAGGTCATCGTTCGCCAGATGCTGCGCCGCGTGCGCGTCACCGATGTGGGCGATACGAACTTCCTCCCCGACGAGCAGGTCGAAAAGGCGGTGTTCGAGCTCGAGAACGAGAAGGTCATCGAGCGTGGTGGGCGTCCGGCTGTGGCCGAGCCGCTCCTCCTCGGCATTACCAAGGCCTCGCTCTCGACCGATTCCTTCATCTCGGCGGCGAGCTTCCAGGAGACCACGAAGGTCCTCACGGAGGCTTCAATCGGCGGAAAGGTCGATTATCTCCGCGGGCTCAAGGAAAACGTCATCATGGGTCGTCTCATCCCGGCCGGAACGGGGCTTCGTGCTTACGAGCGGCTTGAGATGGAGGTGAACGACGATCTCGCGGCGGCTGTCGTCTCCCTCACTGAGGGTGATGGAGAGCTTGGGGGCGCGATCGGTGCGGCCTCCGAAGAATGATCGGTGCTCGGCGTCGCGAAGTCGCCGCTAGTAGCGAGATGAAGGCGCCTTTCGGGGCGCCTTTGCTCGTTAATGCGGCGGGATCTACGTGGAGCGGGCGCCGAAAGCGAAACTGAATGAAGGCCGTTTCAATCGACGACTTTCGGCGCCGCGTATGTTCTTAGCAGAATGAATGAATGTTCATTTAGCTAGCGTCACGCGGGCTATTTCGCTTACTTTAGTCAGCAAATCGAACCTCGGAGATTTGAATGCGCCGCTACCTCTTTGAAGACCAAGAGCATCAAGCGCTCCGCGAGCAGATCCGCCGCTTCGCCGCGCAAGAGATCGCGTCCCACGCGCACGCTTTTGATGAGGCCGAGAGCTTCCCGATCGAGCTCTATAAAACGGCGGCTGAGGCTGGGCTCCTCGGCATCGGCTATCCCGAAGAGTACGGCGGGAGCGGCGGCGATGTGAGCCATATCCTCGTCGCCTCAGAAGAGATGATCCTCGCCGGTAAATCGGTCGGCGCGACCGTTGGGCTTGGGAGTCACGGCATCGGTATCCCGCCGATCCTCGCCTTTGGCACGCCCGAGCAAAAAGAAAAATTCGTTCGCCCCGTGCTCGCCGGAGAAAAGATCTCGGCCCTCGCCATCACCGAGCCCGATACGGGGAGCGATGTGGCGGGGATTCGCACGCGTGCCGTCCGCGATGGCGATTATTATATCGTCAACGGCGCGAAGACCTTTATCACCTCGGGCACGCGTGCGGACTTCATTACGACGGCCGTGCGCACGGGCGGTGAAGGACCGGGCGGCATCTCGCTCATCGTCGTCGAAAAAGGCACGCCCGGTTTCGAGGTGCTTTCGAGCCTAAAGAAGATGGGATGGCGTGCGAGCGATACAGCCGAACTGTCGTTTAGCGATTGTCGCGTTCCCGCAGCGAACCTGCTTGGCCCCGAAAACTCGGGCTTCATCGCGATCATGATGAATTTTGCGAATGAGCGGCTCTTCCTCGCCGGACAGGCCGTGGCCATCGCAGAGCTTGCGTATCAAGAGAGCCTCAACTACGCGAAGGAGCGGATCGCATTCGGGAAGAGCCTGATGGGCTTTCAGGTCATCCGTCATAAGCTCGCCGATATGCGAACGCGGATCGCCGCGGCACGCGCGCTGACGGGCGAAGTGGTCACGCGCTCGCTCCGCGGCGAGAACAATCCGGCGCTGGCTGCCATGGCGAAGAACGCATCGACCGACATGCTCCGTGAGGTGGTCGATGAGGCGGTCCAAATTCACGGCGGCATGGGCTATATGCGCGAGACGACCGTCGAGAGGCTGTACCGCGACGCGCGTCTGTACTCGATTGGCGGCGGGACGCGCGAGATCATGAACGAGATCATCTCGAAGACCTTCTGATCAAACGCACTCCGCGCGAAGAGCACGCCGAAAACGGGCCCGCTCACATCGCCGTCGTGGCGGCGTCGAGGAGCGCGGCCCGTTGGCTTCGCCCAAGCCGGCCGTTAAAGACGCCGTGCGCCTATTTTCCGGAGAAGACCACGGGGAAGCGCGTCTCGCCGCCGCCTGGGGCCGCCGGGAACTGCCACCGCTTCACCGCGTTCTCGATGCAGGTATTGAGCCCAGGAAGCGAGTCGCCCGAAGCCTGCGCCCGCGTGACCGTCCCCGAAGCGCCGATGACCACGTGGACATTGATTCGGAGACTCTGCGCGATGGGCATCCCGCGGACGGCCCGCTCATAGCACTGCTGAAGCGAGGGCTGGTTCTGACTGATGACACGCGAGATGGCCGCCGAATCGAGCCCCGCCGCCGAACGTGCCGGCGCGCTCCCTGCCTGCGTTGAGCGGATTTGGCTCGTGGGGCCGGTGCTTGAGAGGCTGCCGAGCTTCGGAGCGCTCCCGCCCGCGCTGAAGCTCTTGAGCATGCGCTTTTCTTCGGCGCTGAGCGCGCGCATCTCGCTCGACGGAGCCGTCGAGTCGGTTCGAGAAGCTGTAGCGCCCGAGCTCGTACCCGAAGAGCTCACACCTGAAGAGGAGGGGCGAAGGCGCGTTGTCGTGCGAGCGCCCGTGGCCGCCATTGCGCTGCTGCTTCCTCCAGAAGCCGCCGTCGACGGGGCGTCCTCGCCGCTTCCGGAGCCTTCCGCATCGCCGCCCTCGTTTTCGATCGCGAGCGACTCATCGAACCGAAGCTGCGCCCCGAGCGGTCGACGGATGCCCGAGGCCGTCTCGCGGGTCGTCGAGGTCGCCTCCCGCGCGCCCGCCCTCGCATCTTTGGCGTCGGCCTTTTCGCCCAGGCCGCCATGCCAAAACCCGAGGAGATAGCCGAGCACACCGCAGACGAGCCCAACCACTGCAAAGCGGACAATGGGAGTCTTCTCTTGAGCGAACCAATCCTCCGCACCGCTCAGTGAGACGCGCGAGGTCCGCGGCGTGGGATCGCGATCGATCTTGCGGAGCGAAAGCGAAGGGCGCGAGGCGCTTCCCGAGGCCTCGTCTGCATCTTTCGCCGCCGGAGGCGAGGCGCCCCCCGCGGGCTCGGAAGCGCGCACCGCATCGTCCGCACCCTCGAGCGAGGCGTCCGAAGACGCGCGTTCCTCCACGCCGGCATCCGCTCGGCCCTCAGCGGCCTCTTTTGAGGTGCCTGAGGCGGGCGCCTCGTGCGTCGCCTCTGAAGAAGCCGCAGCTTGACTGGGGGCTACAGAAGAAGACTTTGCTCGCTCCGAGATGGGCGGAAGCGGGAGCGACGTCCTTTCCTCGACGTCGCTCTCGCTGATGCGCATCGAAGGCTCGCCTTCCGCGTCGGCTGCCCAAGCCTCGGGGAGCGCACCCCTTTGGACCGCCGGAGCTTCGCCCGCTCGGATGGAGGGCTCGGGGCCTCCTCGCACGGGCGGCTTCACCTTTGCGGGACCCACAGCTGCACGCGCCGCGCCCGCTCCATCTTCAACTTGGCCCGCAGCCGCCGCGCCCGGATCGCTTGCCCGAGCGCCACCCACGCTCTTTTCGACCGCCGTTCGAATCTCCTCGACTTCGGCGATGGGGATCCATTCCTCGAGCCCCTCACGCCAGCAGAGCGATTCGAGCGTCACCGCCCCAAGCTTTGCCTTCCGCGCAATCTCAGCGATGGGCAGCGGCCCCACCGGCACATCATTGATCGCGACGACCCAGACGGGCTTTTCCTTCTTTACACGCGGCGAAGCCACGGGCGGCGGCGGCGCGACGGCGATATTCGGCTTATTCGCGACGTGTTTTGCGCCAACCTGCCCCGATTGCGAGGCGACCGCCCCATCGCGGATGTGAATCTTATGGCTGCAGCGCTTACAGGTGATGGTCACGCGCCTTCCCTTCACCCGTTCGTCGGGGATGAAGTAGCGCGCGTTGCAGTTATCGCAGTTGAAATTCATGGAAACCCAGAATCAAAGAAGCGTCATCAGATGCTCTTTGATCCCCTGCCTCGTATCTTCGTCCGGCGCCGTCGTCAGCGCCCTTTCCCACATCTCGATGGATTTATAGCGAAACCCCGCTCGCTGATATAGCACCGCGAGATTCTTGAGCGCGGAAAAATTCCGCGCCTGTAGATCAACCGCCGTTTCGAGCTCGTGGATCGCATCGAAAAGCCGCTCGGCGCGGCCGTAAAGCAGCCCCAGGTGGTAGTGGAGCTGAAAGCTGAGGGGATCGATCTCGAGCCCTGCGTGAAGATGCTGAATCGCCTCCTCGAGCGCACCGCTCCGGTAAGCTTTCATTCCGGCCTCGAGATGCGCCGTCGCCTCCTCGCTCATCGCCTCCTCATCCTCGACCGGCTCACTTCCAACGAGGGCTGCCTCAACCGCGTCGATGATCTCGTTGATCTTAAAGGGTTTTTCGAGGAAGGCGACGATGCCGTACGATGCGCGCAGATCCTCCGCAAACCGCCATCCGCGATAGATGGCGCTCACCATGATGATGGGGATATGCCCATAGCGTTTGCTCCCCTTGATGCGGCGGCAGATATCGAAGCCATGCACCTCGGGAAGCATCGCGTCGAGGAGGATCACATCGGGCGAGTGTTCGCGGACCGCCGAAAGTGCCTCTTGTCCGTCGCCGGCCTCGATGGGCTGATAACCCTTCTTTCCGAGTACCCGGGAGAGCAGCTTTCGGATGTCCTCTTCATCATCGACGATGAGCACCTTGGGGTTCGTAGGTCGCTCTCGCCTCGATTGGAACGCTCCTGCTTCGGGGGCGTTCGACGCGCGAAAGGCTTCACCTTCGCACTTCGGTGGTGTGGGCTCCCCAGTGAGTCCGGAGATCTCATTCATCGATTGCGCCTTCGCGCCGCGCCACTCCGCGGCCCCGCCGGCAATCGCGCGATATGCCGCCTCGATGCCCTCGCGAAGCGCGCCCTCGAGCGTCACCCGCGCGCTTACCCGCCGGCCCGTCACGAACTCGATCTCCTCGATGATCCGCCGATCCCTTGGATCGAGCATCACGAGCTCGAGCTCCGCTTCGTTTGCGCGAATCGGCAAGATCGTGTGCTGCCGAGCGATGTCGTCGGGGATAAGCGCGAGCACCTCGGCTGGGACAATCGCTCGCGAGAGATCGACGGCCGGCACCCCGAAGCGCTCCCGGAGGGCTTCGAGCTCAGGGCTGAGTCCGCCCTTTACCGCACGCTGTTTTAGCGCAATCCGTCCAAGCTGCTTTTTTTCAGAGTCTTCGCTCATTGATATGTAGCGGCCATTCAAAAGACGACGCCGCCTCGGGAGCCTATCCCGAGGAGCGGCTCCGCATCAATAGCGACATCGTCTGCGGCCGCCGGATTTTCGGATGCATTTGAGCGCATTTTCACGCTCGGGGTGGGGAGGTGAAGTCCACGCGCTCCCCTCTCGGTACCGCAGAGAGCCTGGCGCCTCTTCGCGCATCCCGCGCGCTCCCTCGCCCCCCCGCCGCGCCGAAAGAGCCTCAAACGCTTCGCGCTCAGAGCCCGGACAGGAAGGCCCAATCGTCATCCGCCTCGTTGCGGACGAGCACGGCGCGGTGATCCCCGATGCGCCGCGTCCATTTCCCGCGGTCGGCGTCGGCATCCTTCAGTTCGAAGCTCGCGCGGTAGGTGTACTCCACATAAACCTTGTCTTGCTCGTAAGTGACGCGGCGGTAGCGGATATCGTAGCGAATATCGTTCACGCGCGACTCCCAGACCGCGAGCTTCTCGGCGAGTCCGCGAATGTCGAGATCGTCCCCACCATCCGGCGTCCCCATATCATCGAGATAGAGCGGCGAGCAAAGCGAAAGGATCCGCCCGATATCGCGCTCGTTCACCGCCGCCCGATAGCGCTCCATGAACTCGAGGATCTCGCGATTGAACGCCGTATCGCGCACGTCCGTATTGGGGATCGTCTTCGCGCATCCGGCGAAGACGAAGAGGGCGACGCCGAAGAGGAGGGTGCGTAGCATGATCGTTGAAACCTCGTTGAGCAGGATGGGTTCTGCGGCGACCCCGTCCGTGCGCGAGCGTGTCACGTCTCGGGGCTCCTGTCCAAAACGCGCTTAGCGCAGTCCATATTCCTTGATCTTATAGAGAAGGGCGCGGTGGCTGATCTCAAGGAGCGCCGCCGCATGCGTTCGGTTGCCGCCGGTGCGTGCGAGGGCCCGGCGGATCAGCGTCTCCTCAACGAAACGGCTCGCCTTTTTGATGGAGAGTTCATCACCCTCGAGGAAGCGCTCGATCGGATCGCGCTTTCGCTTCAGCGCGTCGGGAAGATCGACGATGTCGATGAGCTCGCCCTCGGCGAGGATGGAGGCGCGCTCGATGATGTTCTCGAGCTCGCGGATATTGCCCGGATAGCCATAGCCGAGAAGCGCTTTATGAGCGGGCTTGGTCACGCCCTTGATGGTGGTTCCGAGCCGCGCGTTGGCCGATTCGATGAAATGATCGATGAGAAGAGGGATGTCTTCCTCGCGCTCCCGGAGCGGCGGCACATGAATGGGGAGCACATTGAGCCGGTAGTAAAGATCCTCCCGGAAGCGTCCTTCGCGCACCTCGGTTTCGAGATCGCGAATCGTCGCCGCGACGACGCGCACATTCACCTTTTTATCGGCTTTGGCTCCAAGCGGGCGGATGGTGCCTTCTTGAAGTACGCGAAGAAGCTTCACCTGAAGAAGGAGCGGCAGCTCGCCGATCTCGTCCAAGAAAAGCGTCCCTCCATCGGCCTCTTCGAAGAGTCCTCTGCGATCGGCGTGTGCATCGGTGAACGCCCCGCGCTTATGTCCAAAGAGTTCGCTCTCGAGGAGGTTTTCGGGGATGGCGCCGCAGTTGACTGCGACAAACGCGCGCCCTCTCCTCGGCCCTTCCTCATGGAGCGCTCGCGCGACGAGCTCCTTACCCGTCCCGCTCTCGCCTTGGATGAGCACCGTCGTATCAAAAGGCGCGATCTTTTTGAGCGTCGCGAAGACCTTCTGAATCGCCGGGCTCCTCCCAATCATCCGCCCGTAACGCGCCTCCTTGCGGAGACTTTCGCGAAGGGCGCGGTTTTCCCGCCGGAGTCTCTCGCGCTCTTCGGCCTTCTTGAGGGTGAGGATCACCTCATCGCGCTCAAAGGGCTTATGGATATAATCGTACGCGCCGGCCTTCATCGCCTCGAGGGCAAGAGGAATCGAGCCAAAGGCGCTCATCACGATGATGGTCGCGGGGTGCCCGGACTCGGCGAGCTTGGCCGTGAGCTCAATCCCGCTCATCCCCTTCATCCGCACGTCGGTGAGGATAAAGTCGGCATCGAACTCTTCGAGCAACTGGAGCGCTTCCTCCGCCCCCTCCGCTGCGCACACCTCATAGCCTTCGCGCTCGAGCATCTTACTCAGCACAAGGCGGATATTCTCTTCATCGTCGACGATCAGCGCGCGGAGGATCATGGGATCGGCGAGAGAATACGGGATCGGGCGTCAATTTGGAAAAGATCGCTCGGAGAAGAATGATCGAAAACCCCGCATCGCACTTTGAGGGCGCACTCAGCATTGCGGTTGGGGCTCGGCATCGGCATCTCGCTCGCTCAGCGCGTCGTCCAGCGGATCGAGCAGTCCCCTTAGCGCCGCAAGACCTCCCCGTGGGAGATGCCGACTGAGCTCGCGCTCAAGCTCGAGCAAGATCTCGAGGCCACCGAGGATGCGCTCCCAGCCGGCATCAGTGAGCGTCACGAGCTTGGCGCGTCCGTCGTTGGGATCGGGGATGCGCTCGAGCAGACCAAGGCCTTCGAGCTCACTCACCGTCTGTGACGCCGCCTGTTTGGTGACGCCGAGCCGCTCTGCGAGCGTCGTGATGCGCGTGCCCTCGGCGTCAAGATGCGGAAGGAGGGCGAGGTGGCCGCGCCTTAGCTCCATCAGTTCGCCTTCCGAGGCGCGCCGGATGGCCTCCTCATCGATCGATCGCGCGATACGGATGATGCGATAGAGAGCGCTCTTTTTTTTGGCACGCTCGATGGCTCTTAGGTGCTCGTTGCGGCGGGAGGGCTGTTTGGCCCCGCGTGCCTTCTTGGATCGCGCGCCTTTTTGTATGGCTTTTCGCATTTGGTCAACCTCGATTTATCAAGTCATCTTGACTAAAAACAGCGGTCTCCACAAGATGAGAATAGATAGTCAATTGCTATTGACGAAATTGAGCCTCAACCGACCCGCGCGATCGCATCGTCCAAGCGCGCTCGCGCGCTCCACCGCCGCTCGATAAGCTGAAGGCGCCATCAAAGCGGAATCAAAGAAGAGAGGGAGAAAATGCAGATCGCCGAAGGAGTCCACGTTTTTGAGCGTCCGCAGCGCGACAGAGGCTTCGATCTCCCTTCGCGCTCAACCGCGCTCGAGCTTGGAGACGGGGCCGTCGCGCTCGTCTCGCCCATCGATTGGTCGCTCGTGCTCGAACCAGAAAAAGCCGAAGAGGAACTTCGAGCGCTCGGCGAGGTCCGCTATCTCATTGCGCCGAACCTCCTCCACCACCTTCATCTCGAGACGGCGCTCGAGCGATTTCCGGGTGCGCAGATCCTTGGCCCTCGCGGACTCGAAAAGAAGCGTCCGGCGCTTGGCGGAAGATACCTCGCGCTTGAAGAGATCCGATCGAGCGAGCGGACGAGCGATCTCCGCGCCGCGCTCGAATGGATCCCCCTCGAAGGCGCGCCGAGCATCCGCGAGTGGGCCATCCTCCATCTGCAAAGTCGCTCGCTCGTCCTGACGGATCTGGTGTTTCATATCCGAGAGCCGCGCGGATTTTTGACGGGACTTCTCCTCCGCATGGGCGGGACCTACGGAAAGCTTGCGAG
>JAAZAH010000313.1 GCA_012514415.1 Sandaracinaceae bacterium | reverse complement strand
GACCATCGCATGCGGGGCTGACATTTTTGATGCGTTTCGGTCCTCCTCGATCGCCCTCACCCGAGAGTTTTCCAGCGCTCATCGCCGCAAGCAGTGAAAGTGCCCTCACCAAATGTCAATCGCGCTCGGGTGCGCCTAGGGGAATATCCTTTCGATAAGGGCGGGCATCCTCGATGCAGCGCGCGAGGGAGGGGCGAGAAAGCAGGCGCGCTCGATACTCTCAAAGGCTTTGCAGCACCGAATCGATCTCCTCGACCCAATCGGGATAAAAGAGCCGGGGGTGCCGCCGCGCAATCGGCGACAGGGAAGTCTTCTCCGGATGCCCACGCGCGGTTTTTGAGCTTCTCATCGACAAAGGCATCGGCCCGGCGCAACCTGGCTCGACAAGCGCGGACGATGGCGGGCGCGCTCTTGGGGCGGACGGAGCGCATCGTCGACGACGGCCTAACGATTCCCCGCAACGTCATGGTCAAAGAAGCGATCCATCCGACGGACCTCAAGAGGTTTCGAGGGATCCTCTGGGATAAGGCGCGCCCTCATCGGACATCGCTCTTCGAGACATTCGATGAGGATGGTCGACTCGAAGACGGCCGTGTCCCCATCTATCAATGACGGGAACTTTCCCACGGGAGAATGCTAAGGAAACAAAAATGCCCGCCATCCCGGCAGGCTTCTTTCATCGCGGCGTCCCCTTTGCGGAGCCGTCACTCCCACTCGATCGTCGCCGGAGGCTTCGAGGAGATATCGTAACAAACGCGGTTACAACCCTTTACTTCGTTGATGATGCGGTTACTCACCTTCGCGAGGAGGTCGTAAGGAAGCCTCGCCCAATCGGCCGTCATTCCATCCCGTCCTGTCACGGCGCGAAGCGCGACAGCGTATTCATAGGTCCGCTCTTCACCCACGGCACCGACGGTCTTGACGGGGAGGATGACGGCGAAGCTCTGCCAGAGCTCCTCGTAAAATCCTGCAGCTTTGATCTCTTCGATAAAGATCGCGTCCGCCTCGCGGAGAATATCGAGTTTTTCGCGCTCGATGGGTCCAGGCGAACGCACGCCAAGGCCGGGGCCGGGGAAAGGCTGCCTGAAAACGAGTTCTCGCGGCATGCCAAGCTCGAGGCCCACGGCGCGGACCTCGTCCTTGAAAAGCAGCCGAAGCGGCTCGACGAGCTCGAGATTCATGCGTTCGGGAAGGCCGCCCACGTTGTGATGACTCTTAATGACGCCCTTTTTCCCGCGGCGGAGCGAGACGCTCTCGATGATGTCGGGATAAACCGTGCCCTGAACGAGGAAGCGGGCGCCTTCGACCCTTCGGGCCTCGCGCTCAAAGACCTCGATGAAGAGCCTCCCGATGATCTTTCGCTTCATCTCGGGATCCGCCACGCCTGCGAGCTCATGAAGAAACTCTTCCGATGCGTCGACGTGGACGAGGTTGATGTGGAAATGATCGCGGAACTGCTCGATGACTTTCTCCGCCTCGCCTTTACGGAGGAGGCCGTTGTCGACGAAGATGCACGTCAAACGATCGCCGACGGCGCGATGGACGAGTTTGGCGGCGACGCCCGAATCCACCCCACCCGAGAGGGCGCAGAGGACCTTCGCCTCCTCGCCCACTTGAGCGCGGATCGCATCCACGGCCTCGTCCACGAACGAGCCGGGCGTCCAAGTCGGCGAGGCCCCGGCGATCTCAAAGAGGAACGCCTCGAGGATCGCCCTTCCAACGCCGTCGGCATCGACCTCGGGATGGAAGGCCACGCCATAAACCTGAAGATCCGTATCTTCGAATGCCGCGATTTCCACGCGATCGGTGCTCGCGATCGCTCGCATCGTTTCGGGAAGACGATCGATGCGATCGGCATAGGCGACCAAGCCCTCGATCGACTCACCGCTCAGCCTCGAGAAGAGCCTCGCGCCAGAACGGATCGAAATCGGCTTCTGGTGGAGCTCGAACTTCATGGAGCGCGTGATCGTGCCGCCGAGCATGTTGGCGAGGAGGGTCGCTCCATAACCGATTCCGAGTGTCGGAATCGCGAGCTCAAGGATCGCCGGCGCAACCGCCGGTGCGTCCTCTTCGTCAAGGCTCCCAGCGCTCCCCGAAAGAATCAGCGCCTTGGGCTCGCGCGCCTCGATGGCCTCTAGCCCCGCGGTGTACGGGACGATCTCGCAGTAGACGTTCGCCTCGCGGATGCGCCGCGCAAGGAGCTGGGTATAGGGATTGCCGAGATCGACGATGAGGATAGGAGCTTCCGACATGGATGTTGCTTTTTTGATGCGAGCGGATCGCCGCAGCGTCTCTACGCCTCACCCGAGAACTCAGCCCCGGTATGTGAGAGCCGGGCGATAGAGGCTCTCTCTATCACGCAAATGCGAACGCTGCGAGCGCTATCGAGCGCGAAGGAAACACGCCGGATCGACGCCTTCGGCATCGCGGATCGGCGCGGCACCTTCGATGAACGTCGTGGTCACGCGATCGTGATAGCCGCTTGCGAGCGGAAGGCGCGGATCGCGGAGGCGATAGAACGCAAGCATGCGATGATTGAGGAGCTCACGCGTATATTTTCCGAGCATCGAGGCAAGTGCGACCGGGAGGTGAGCTGCGTCGGCGCCGACTTCGAAGCGTAGACGGAAGCGATCCTCGACCTGGTAGACAAGCAGTCCTTTTTCGCGCTCAAGCGTCGTAAAGCGCGGGGCGCCGATGAGCCGCGAGAATTTCGGGACATCGCGGATGCCGCCGATCATCCCGCAGTAGGCGGTGAAGCCTTGGGCAAGCGCTTCTCTCATCGAAAGGAGCAAGCGTTCAAAGAGCTCGAGATCGACATGGAGTTTATTCTGCCCCTCGAGGAGCGCGTCGTTGAGAATCTTTGGGCAGGCAGCGCTTGATACGGCGCGAAGGATGCGGAGAGAAGCCTCTTCTTCGAGCCGGAGGAGAAGCGCCTCGCCTTCTTCGAGCGAGCCCCCCGCAAAAGGAAGGCTGAGCGCGCTCTCGAAGCATTGTGCGGCCGAGCGCTCGGAGGGACAGCGCGCGCGCAGCGATGACCGCCCCCCAAGGAGGATCGCCTCAAGGAACTCATCCGCCGAGCTTGGGGTTTCGCCGGTGCTTCGTTTCGCGAGGGCAAGCGAGAGCGACTCGACCAACCGAAGCTTCCTAAAGCCGCTCGTCGCCTTTGAGTCATCGATCCCAAGAGCACGGGCGATCGCAATCAATTTCTCTCCGCGATACGCCTCGACCTCGATCGCAACCGATGTCGCAACCAGGGGTCCGAGCCGAGGGCCGAGACCATTTTCATCGACGCCGACGACGATCGTCTTGGCAGGCGCTCTGGACGGACCGCCCACTTCGCGTTCTGCGCTGCCGCGCCAAGCGTCAAAGCTAAGCTGAGTCATCGGTCTTCCTCCATCAAGCTAAGGAGCGCGCCGTCGTTCAACGTGGGCATCACGTCAAGTTCGCGCTTTTCGTCGACCCAAGGCCAGATCGGGGCGCGATCGACACAGCCAAGCGCTCGCTCCCTCGGCGAGCAGAAGATGCGGATATGGAAATGATCGTCATGAGGAAGTGCGCCGGTCGGTTGACGGATGAGCCAGCTCGCGCGGAGGATGATTTCGGGATCGCTCTCCGTCCCGATCGCATAGCGAAGGAGTCTCGCCTTGAGCCCGTTCTCGACGAAGATCCACTGAACTTCGGCCTCGCGCGATGCCAGCGCGGTGCGGACGACGGTCCACGACCGGGGAAGATCCAGGGCAGAAGCCAAGCGATTTTCACGGAGGCGACCGAAGCGATCGAGAAAGACCCCTGGAGCCCCGCCGTAGCTTGCGCCGCGATCGTCCTCCATCGGGAAGAAGAGATCCACATCGCGCCCGGTCCGATGGCTGAGGTGGCGAGGATGGCGTCCACCATGGCGAGGCGAGAGATCCCCTACGATGAGGGGCGCGCCCCCGGGATGCTCGCGCGCAAGGGCATCGGCGATCTCGACGACAAGCGCAACGAGACCCGGCGTCCCGAAATTCGTCGGATCGTTGGGTCGAAGAAGCCGATAGTTTTCGGCATCCGGCGGGAGCGCGACGGCGCGGCGTAAAAAGCCCGAGGAGGGCGTCCCAATCGAGGCCGTCTCGTCGAGACGCATGGGGCCTGTGCACGCGGCGAGAGCGCACCCCAGAGCCATGACGAAAAAAACGGCGAAAAGGCGCCAAATGGAGATGGTGAACAAGGAGCGCACGTTGACGTTGGTCCCATTCGATGTAAATCGTGAAGTCCTCTCTTTACAAGTCGGATGTTTGATATGGGATCGGATGACGATAAACTCGATGAGGAGCTTCTCTACAGCGTAGACCACGCGTGGGATCTCATCGGCGGCGGCGATCTCAAGGGCGCGATGGACATCGCCCAGCGCTCACTCGAGCGCGATGGAGACTCGCCCGATGCACACCACCTTGCCGGCGTGATTCATGCCTCCGAGGGCAACACCGAGCTTGCTCTCGCGCACTATATGCGGGCGATCGAGGCCGACGAATTCTTCTTCGACGCGACGCTCAACGCGGCCGAGCTCCTCTTCGATCCCGTTCAAGATCATCATGGCGCCCTGCGGCTCGCCGAAAAAGCGCTGAGCCTCGCCGATCTTCCCGAGGAGCGCGCCGAAGCCCTGGCTCTCAAGACCGAAATCCTTTGCGCGCTCGGAGGCTTCGAAAATGTGCGCGAGGCGCGGCGGATGGCGAGGCGCTTCCCCAAGACTCCGCTCAAATCCGCGCGCGCCTGTTTCGCGGTCGGTCGCGCGTCGTACGAACTCGGAGATTTCGAAGGGGCCGTATTCTATTTTCAAGAGGCACTCGCGCTTCAGTCGGGGGTCGCCGATACGTACCATCTCCTCGGCCTCACCTACCTCGCCCTTCGCCAAAAGGATGAGGCGATCTACACGCTTCTCAAGACCCGAGAGCTGGATGAGGCCCTCCCCCCGCCGCCGTTTTCACTCAAAAAAGAGGCCTTTGAAGGTCGCGTCCGCGATGCGCTCTCTCGGCTCTCGCGCCCCTTCCGCGATGCGCTCGAGGGCGCGCTCTTCGTCGTGGCAAAGCTTCCCGGTGTGGAGGTTGTCGCCGAGGGAATCGATCCACGGACGCCCATCTTGCTCGACGACATCCCGCAGCTTCGCTCCGGCGGATATGAGACACCGCTCTTTCCGATTCGCTTCGGCAAAAGCGAGCCGGAAGAGCCGCGCGTCGGCCGGGTCTTTGTCTATCAGGCGACCATTGAACGCAGCGTTCCCTCGGCCATGCACATCGCCGACGAGATTGTCTATCAGCTTGAGCGAGCGATGATCGATGAGTTCCCCGAGCTCGAAGCGCACGCTACGCATCCGCTGAATCGCCAAAACCGCTGAAGAGCTGTGTTGTGTCGCCGAAAAGAGCCGCGAATGCGCGCGCGAAATCTTCGTCGGGCGGCAGCTCGAAACGCATCGGCTTGTCGGTTGTTGGATGCGGGATTTCGATCCGAGCCGCGTGCAGCATCACCCGGGGAAAGTGGACGACGCGGCCATCCAAAAGCGTCAGCCGCCGCGCGCCTCCATAGAGTGTATCGCCGAAAAGCGGCGCTCCGAGATGCGCTGCATGGAGCCGAAGTTGGTGCGTGCGTCCCGTAAAGGGCCTGAGTTCGAGGAGATCGGCGTGAGGCGTCCGTGCCCGAACGTCGATCGCGCTTTTTGCTTCTTTCCTCCCCGTCCCACCGTCGACGAGACGCCGCTTGGGATTGGCCGGATCGATTCCGATTTCGTTTTCAATGAGTGCGGGAAGCGTGACCGCTTGAGGAAGCTTCCCGAGACCAAGGTAGAGGCGTTGGTATTTTCCCGCTTCGCGCGCCTCGCGGATGGCTTGGTTCGCCGCACGCGTCCGCGCAATGATCACGATACCGCTCACGAGCGAGTCGAGTCGCGAGGTCGGATGGCTGAGCTCGGCGCGCCGATCGAGCCTTTTTGCCACCCGTACGAGGCAAGGGCCCTTGGTCGGGCGCGTGGTCTCGAGCCCTGCGGGTTTTGAAAGGACGAGGAGCGCCTCGTCCTTGTACAACACGCGAACGCGATCTTCGAGTGATGCGCGGTTCATTCGAGGATCGTCACGATGCCGCGCGTTCCGTCGACGCGAACGCGCTGGCCCGATTGAAGCCGAGCCATGGCGCTTTTTGCGTTCAGGACCGCCGGCACACCGAATTCCCTGAGCACAATGGCGGCGTGGGAGAGTGGTCCACCGCGCTCGACGACCACTCCGGCGGCGATCAGAAAGAGCGGCGAAAAGCCAATGTCAGCACTGAGCGCTACGAGGATGTCTCCCTCCTTCACCTTTCGCGCATCTTCCGGCCGCTCGAGCTTCAGCACCCTGCCCTCGGCAACGCCCGCGCTCGCACCGACGCCGTGGATCAG
>JAAZAH010000312.1 GCA_012514415.1 Sandaracinaceae bacterium | reverse complement strand
GAATGAGCTCCCCCAATTCGATCCCAAACTCAGCACAGCCTTCGGCGGTGACCCCAATATCATCTATTATCATTCCTACTGGAAGCTTGAGCCCGACGAAGCGCTGATCATCGAAGCGACGCCACCGAAATGTGACAGCTGGAATTTTCAGCTCAACAACCATTTCATGGAGAGCCTCGACTATCGCTATTTCACGATTCATGTGAACAAACACACGGCACAGTACGAGCCCGACGGGAGCGTGCGAATCATCGTGGCGCATGAAGATCCAGGCCTTCCCAATTGGATCAACACCTGCGCACATACCTGCGGCACCATGTGTTTTCGTTGGATCCGCGCCGAGGAGCATCCTCAGCCGAAGACGCGCGTTGTCCCCTTCGCATCGCTGAGGAGCTGAGCGCTCATGAAGATCCATGCCGACTCGCGGGGCTTCGATCCGAAGGCCCGGCCGCTGCCGTTTAAGCTCGCCAACCGCGCCCTCGGCATTGCCGAAGGGTTGCGCGTTCTCCCGAAGCTCGAGCCGGATGCGCTCATCGAGACCGCGAAGCGCTCAACGGGCCTTTCTGATTTTGGACCCATCGATTTTCTTGAGCCGCTCTCGGTCCTCACGGAGTCGATCCAACGCGAGGCCAAGCTTCATCCACTGGGCCATTTGATCATTCACGGGCGGATAAAGGGAGCACTCGAGACCCTGCTCCGGGCCGAGGCGATGATTAAAAAGCACCCTGAAATCCTCGCCATCCCGATCGAAGCGCCGATCGTTATCGCAGG
Source organism: Sandaracinaceae bacterium (assembly GCA_012514415.1). Classification (GTDB taxonomy): domain Bacteria; phylum Myxococcota_A; class Polyangia; order Polyangiales; family Houyiibacteriaceae; genus JAAYBZ01. The sequence continues at coordinate 2,658 of JAAZAH010000312.1, read as the reverse complement.
ACTCCAGCGCACCGGGACCACGATGCTGCATCGCCTCCTTGCGAGCGATCCCCGTGTTCGCTCGCTCGCAAGTTGGGAAGCGCTCAATCCCGTCCCGCCCGAGCCAAGGCGCCGCAGCCGAAGGGCGAACCATGATGCAGACGACGCCCGGCTGAGGACGGCGAAACTTGCCGAATTTGGCCTTCGCGTGATGGCCCCCGAGTTTTTCGCCATCCATCCGGTGGAAGCGGACGCGCCCGAAGAAGATGTGATCCTGCTCGATCTCGCCTTCCGCTCGACGGCGCCCGAAGCGACCATGCACGTCCCTAGCTATGCACACTTTGTCGAATCGGACGATCCGCTCCCGGCCTACGAAAACCTCAAGCGAATGATGCAGATTCTGAGCTTCCAGAATCCGCGACCGCGCTGGGTGCTCAAAACCCCGCATCATCTCGAATTCCTCGACGCGCTCACCACGGTCTTTCCTGACGCGAAGATCATCCAGACGCATCGCGATCCGAGAAAGACGACAGCGTCCTTTGCGAGCATGGTGGCGCATGGACGGGCGGTCTTCAGTGATGAGGTCGATCCCCATCAGGTCGGACGGCATTGGGGCCGAAAGATCCGCCGCATGGTGGAGCGCGGGATGGAAAGCCGAGAGAAGAATCGAAAGATGCAAATCCTCGACGTGAGCTATTACGATCTGCTCCGAGATCCCATCGCGGAGGTGAAGCGCATCTTCGAATTCGCGGACCTAAGCTTTGAACCCGCGACCGAAGCTGCGCTCAAACGCACCCGAAAACGCAATCCCCAAGGCAAATACGGCAAGCACGCCTATCGGCTCGAGGATTTTGGCCTCGACGAAGCATGGATCGAGGAAAACCTCGGCCATTATCGGGCGCGATTCGATATCCCATTCGAGTAGGCTCAGCGCGGCTCAAACGCTTTCACGGCGCGAACGATCGCGTCGTGAAAGCGCCCGCTGCTTGCGATCACACCGCGGTTTTCGCGGAGCGTCGCGCCCTTCGAAAAATCGAGAGGCTTCCCATCGATGTCGGTGACCTTTCCGCCTGCCTCTTCAACGATGAGCGCTCCCGCGGCATGATCCCAGATCTTCTCCTCGTAGCCTTTTCGGGTCGGGAGGCGGAGGTAAATGCTCGCATCGCCGCGCGCTAGAGAGGCGTATTTCGCTTGGCTGTCCATCCGCACGGCATCGCTTGTGATGCCGAGCGAGCGGGCGACCTGAACGGACCAGTCCTGATCGCTGTGACCGGATTCAACCGACTCACAGAATCGCGCCTTGGACGGGTCGTCGATCGCGTCGACCGAGATGGGCTCGCCCTCGAGCGACTCGCCCTCGAGCGGAAGTCGGTAGGCGCCTTCGCCGCGGATCGCGTAGTAGAGACCGCCGATTGAGCCGTCGGGATTTTCGAGGCGCGGGCAGCCGAGGACCGCAAGCTCCAGCTCTCCTTCGACGATGAGGCCGAGGGCGATCGCATATTGCTCCTTCCGGAGAAAGCCCTTCGTTCCATCGATGGGATCAAGCGTATAGTGCGTGCCTCCCGTCGCGTTGGGATCGGCGCCACCAAAATCGATCGCTTCGAGTACGTCCCCTTCGTCCAAGTCGGGAGCGACCGCTTGGACGAGCTCGACGACGCGGGCTCGGAGATCGGCGTTCTGACGGAGATCGTTTGCGCTCTCCTCGCCGATGAGCGAGCGGATGGCCGAGCGTTTCGAGAGCTCGGATCCGACGATGGCCTGGGCCGCAAAATCGCCGATGGTTACAGGACTCTTATCCTTTTTTTCGAGGGTCTCCACGCTGATCAACGTATCCTGAACGCGCGTCGTTGCGCGCGCCGCGGCGCGGACCGCTGAGAGGGCAAGCGAGAGTTCAGCTTTTCGATCGACTACACTCATCGGCCGCAACCTAGAAGGTTCCCGGCGTTTCGTCGAGAAAGGAATGCACCTTATGAAAATTGCGAGCCGCACCGTCGAGGCGGAGATCGAGATTGAAGCGCCGCTTGAGCTCGTCTGGGACGTGCTGGTTGATTTTCCGCGTTACCCCGAGTGGAACCCTTTCACCATTGGCGTCGAGACCGATCTCACACCAGGAAATGCCGTGGGCCTCACGGTCGCGCTCTTTGGAAAGCCTCGGAAGTTCACCGAGCGCTTCGCCGTTTACGAACCTCCGAAAAGGATCGGCTGGGGGATGCATCTTCTCGGCGGACGAATTCTCCGCGGGGTGCGTTATCAAGAGCTCGAAGTGCGCGCTCCAGGCCGCACGCTTTATCGTACGCATGAGCGCTTTGATGGGCCGCTCGCTTGGCTCGTGATCCTACTCACCGGGGCAGAGGTGCGCCGCGGCTTCGAATCCAACGCCAAAGCGCTCAAGGAACGCGCCGAATCGCTCGCCCGTGAGCGGACCTAGATCTTCGCGGCGAGAAAAACTAGAACGTGTTATAGTTCGCTCGGACGATCGAGAAAGGACGTTGAAAATGAAGCTCGTCGTGAACACCAAGACTTGCGATGGACATGGGCAATGCCTCGGCGCCGCTCCCAACCTTCTCGCCTTTGGACCCAGCGGTCAGGCGGTGGTCGTAAAGGATCCGCTCGAAGACAGCGATATCGAGCAGGCAGAAGACGCCTGCTACATCTGCCCGACACAATCGCTCCGCATCG
>JAAZAH010000033.1 GCA_012514415.1 Sandaracinaceae bacterium | reverse complement strand
TGATCTTGCCGATCAGCGAGCCAATCACATCGAAATGCGGGATGTCGAGCTCTCGCGAAAGCTCGTAGAATCGCGCTCGGAGCTCCGGCTCGACCAAGGTGAAGACGATCAGCGCTCCAAGCTCATGCGCCTCTTTCAACGTCGCTTCGAGCCCCTCGGCATCGCGGATACGGCGAAAGACCCGCACTCGCACCCGATGCTGAGGAAATTGCAAGAGAGACGCCCGAACCACCCGCTCGGCCGTCTCCCCTGTTGAATCACTCAGAATGAAAATCGGCGAATCGCTCGTCATTCAAACACTCCCGTTAAGATGAGCATCCAACGGAAAACGAGCGATGTCGAATTCGTGTCCTATTGACGACGAATCAGCCGTTGCGAGTGAGTCGCCGACCGAGCTTACGCCCGTGCATGCGGTTGACGCGGCGACGCTCCTTGGCCTTGAGCTTTGCGCGATAGCGAGCGGTTTTTCCGCGCTTCTTCGATTTATGACGCTTGAGGTGGATGTACATATCTTCTCCGGAAGGGCGTGATTAAAGCATAAACGGTGTGCGTGCAAGCGATCTTGAGCGTGAGCCTCGCTCGATCCACGAAAAGTCACGAAAAAATCGCGTCGAAAGGCGTGGTGTACCGAGGGTTTTTCGCGATCGTCGACGATGGCGGATGCGCGCTTCGATCGCTCGCGACGTGGCGCTTGACTCAGAGCACTTTGAGCCTCGACCCGCGCCGGTCGATCTCGTCAAAGAAATCGTTGCCTTTATCATCGACGACGATGAAAGCTGGGAAATCCTCCACCTCGATGCGGAAGACAGCTTCCATTCCGAGCTCTTCGTACTCGACGACCTCGACCTTTTTGATGGAGTGCTCCGCAAGACGCGCCGCCGGACCACCAATGGAGCCGAGGTAGAACCCGCCATACTTCGCGCACGCCGAAGTGACGGCCCTCGAACGATTGCCCTTGGCAAGCATCACGAGACTACCTCCGTGCTCTTGGAAGAGCTCGACGTAAGAATCCATCCGTCCCGCCGTCGTCGGACCAAACGATCCGGACGCATAGCCCTCGGGCGTCTTTGCCGGCCCCGCATAATAGATGATGTGATCTTTGAAGTAAGAGGGCAGGCCCTCGCCACGCTCGAGGCGCTCCTTGAGCTTCGCGTGGGCGATATCGCGCGCGACAATGATGGGACCCGTGAGCGAGAGCCGTGTGCGGATCGGATAGCGCGAGAGCGTCTCACGGATGGCGCTCATCGGCTGGTTCAGATCGATCTTCACAACCTCTTCGCTGAGCTCATCATCGCGCACCTCGGGGAGGAAGCGGGCCGGATCGCGCTCCAGCTCCTCGAGAAAGATGCCATCGCGGGTGATCTTGCCGAGAGCCTGCCGATCGGCAGAACAGCTCACCCCAATCCCGATCGGACAACTCGCGCCATGGCGCGGGAGGCGGATCACGCGCACATCGTGACAGAAATACTTCCCGCCAAACTGGGCGCCGATTCCGGTGGACTGAGCGATTTTAAGGAGCTCGGCCTCGAGCTCCAAATCGCGGAAGCCGTGCCCGCTCTTCGAGCCCTGAGTCGGCAGAGAATCGAGATAGCGCGCCGAAGCGAGCTTCACCGTTTTTAAGTTGTGCTCGGCGCTCGTCCCCCCGATGACGACGGCAAGGTGATAGGGCGGACACGCCGACGTCCCGAGGGTCTTCATCTTTTCCTCGAGGAAGGAGAGGAGCGTCTTGGGGTTCAGGACGGCGCGCGTCTCTTGATAGAGGAAGGTCTTATTCGCCGAGCCGCCGCCCTTCGCCATGAAGAGGAAGTGGTACTCACCGCCATCTT
>JAAZAH010000311.1 GCA_012514415.1 Sandaracinaceae bacterium | reverse complement strand
GATATCGAGGTCTCGCCGATGCACGCTGGAGCCGCACGCGTGTGCCGACTGCAGACGGGAAGCGCCCGCCGAACCCGCCCATGGCTTGGATCTTTTGCGGGGATGCCTTCGGCGGAAGTGTCGCGGTCGATCTCGCGATCGGTTGGGCCGACTCGACTCCACTGCGCGGCACGATCCTCGCCAAAGATTTTCGTCTCGCCCCCTTCCTCCCAAAGAGCGAAGGAAAATCGATTGGTGAAGGAACCCTGAGCGGATCGCTCAGGCTCACGGGCGGCGGGCTGAGCGGACGCGAAGGGCTGAGTGGCGCGCTCACGATCACTCAGCTGAGCGCATCGATCGAGGGGATGCGCATCTGGAATCAGGAGGCGCTCGAAGTCGATCTGTCGCGCGGTGAAGCTGTTGTGAAGAATGCTCGGCTGATCGGCGATGGAGGCAGCTTCGAGCTGCGTGGGCGCGGCCGTCCTGAACGCCTCGCTTTTGAACTTGAGGGAAAGCTCGATGTCGAAGCCCTCGGGACCATCACGCCGCTAGTCCGCGGGAGCGCGGGCACACTCACGGTGAACGCATCCATCGGCGGTCCCCTCGACGATCCAACCATCCAAGGAGCCATTCGTCTTGGTGATATCTCCTTCTTCGCGCGTGATCTCCCGGTCCCGGTACGCGGTCTCGAAGGCGCGCTCCTCTTCGACGGACGAAGACTCACGCTCGATGGGGTACAAGCACGCGTCGGCGGCGGGATGGCGAAGCTCAGTGGGCGCGTCGACGTTCAGAATCTCGCGATCCGCCGCTATACGATCGAGGCCAACTTTCAAGAAGTCTCCCTCTCGCCTGCCGATGGACTCCAGCTCGCTCTCGGCGGCGACGTACGTCTCCGCTACGAACGCGGTGAGCGCCTTCCCACCCTCGAAGGAATCGTAGAGCTTGAGCGGCTTCGCTACACCAAGGCGATGAACCTCTCGCCCACCATCGGCGAGCTCAATAAGCCACGTCGCGAGAGCGTCGACGATGCCTATATGCGCGAGGAGTATGTAAACCTCGATCTCGAACTCCGGATGAAGCGCCCCGCCGAGATACGAAATAACGTCGCCGACGTCGACATTGTCGTCGATGAGCAGAGAGAGGGCTTTCGGATCGTCGGCTCGGACGCGCGCCCCGGAGCGATTGGCAATCTCCGCATCTCACGTGGTTCGATCCGCTTCCGAAATTCGGATTTCGTCGTGCGCGATGGCATTCTCGTTTTCGCCTCTTCCGAGCAGATCAATCCCCGTTTCGACATCACAGCGACGACACAAATCATCCGCGCGGACATCGCGGGGCCGATGTGGAGAATCGCTCTCCGAGCGCACGGCACGATGGACGCCTTTCAGCTCGACGCAACAAGTGAGCCGAGCCTCACCCAACAAGACATCGCCTTGCTACTCACGATCGGCATGACCGGGGCCGAGGCGCAGAACGTTCAAGCGGACGCGCTCAGCGGTGCAGCGCTCGAGGCCCTCTCGGCCGTAACCGGCGTCGACGATGAGCTCACCAACGCGCTCGGCGTCGTGGACGACATCAGCCTCACCACGGCATATCATCCGGTCACGAATCGTCCCGAGCCCCAAGTCACGATCTCGAAGCGGCTGACCGATCGAATCCGGCTTCGTGCCTCGACGGGCCTCGCAAGCGAGACTCGCGATGTGAGAGCGGCGGCGCAGTGGCGACTCGGTGAACAGACGAGCCTTGAGCTTCAATACGACAATATCGATCGCGAGAGCGCGTCGAGTTTTGGAAATATCGGCGTCGATATTCGGTGGCGGCTCGAATTCGAATGAGACTCATCGCGCTCATAGGGCTTGTTGCCGTCTCGTTTTTTCTCGCACCGTCTCGGGCCCGCGCGGAAATTCCGCCGGAATTCCTGGGGCGTCCGATTGCCTCGATTGAGATCGAGATTGACGCCGACGCGAGCGCACGGCGCACGCTCACCCCGAGGGAGCTGGGAGTTCCCATCGGAGCAATCTTCGATCGGGCCCTCCTCCGCGATACGATTGAGCGCCTCCTCGACACGGGCCGATGGGCCGATATTCAGCTGCTCTATCAGCCCGTCGACGACGGCATCGGCCTCATCGCGCGCCTCGTTCCGCGACGGCACGTCGCTCGGATCGACATCATTGGGAATAAAAAGCTGAGCGACGAAGAGATCCAACGCACGACGCTCTTCTTTGAGGACGATGATTTTGACGAGGCGCGCCTCGCGCAGCTTCGAGGGCAAATCCTTCACCAATACCAGTCGCTTGGATACGACGATGCGGACGTAAAGATCGAAACGCGCATCACCGATACCCCGGGTGCGGAAGTGGTTCGCGTGCTGATCGAAGAGAAGGAGCCAACGCGCATCGCCACCATCATCGTTGAGGGCGATCCGCTCCCGCCCGCCCTTCGCTCAAAGCGCGTCCTCGGCTTTAAGGAGGGCGACACGGTCGACCTTGCGCATATCGAGTCGAGCATCAAGGAGGCTGAGATCGAAGCGAGGGAGCGAGGCTATCTCACGGCCAAATTTGAACTCGCGCGCATCCTTCGCGATCCACCGAAGGCGGCAGTCTACCTCAAAGTTCGGCTCGGCGATCGCTACGACATCCTGATCCGCGGCAACGGTCCGATCACACGCGATGAGATCCTCGATGCGCTGGCACCGACCGACGATCCGCTCTCGGCGGCCGTACTCCTCGCCATGGAGCAGCGAGTCATCGATCGCTTTCACCGAAGCGGATATCCCGACGCGAAGGTGAAACTGCGCCGGGTTCGCATCGATGAGGAGCATGCGCGCATCATCGTCGATATCGATCGCGGGCGTCCAAGGCAGAAGGTCGCCATCTCATTTCCGGGGGCAGAACACTTCAGCGAAAAAGTCCTTCAGAATCAGATCGAGAGCTATGTGGAGGAAGCGACCGCCACGCGCCTCCTCGCCGATCCCGTCTCGCCGCGTTCGCTCGCCAACCTCCTCGAGGGGAGGGAGCGCCCGAACTACGATGAGAGCGAAGAGCGCCTTCCGCATCCGCGCGATGTGCTCTATCGACCCGCGTATCAAGAAGCGATCGAGCACATCCAAGAGCTCTACGCCGCGGCGGGTTTCGGGCGGGCTGTGGTCGGCCCCGTTCAGTTCGAAGAGGTCGACGATGGCGTCCATGTCGTCATCCCGGTTGACGAGGGACCGCGCACTCATCTCTTTCGCCTAAGCATCGAGGGCAATGAGCTCTTCACGACTGCGGAGGTCGCGGAACTGCTCGACCTCGAGGCGGGGATGCCCTTCAGCCGAGGCATCTTCGAAGCGGCACGAAAGCGTCTCGTCGACGCCTACGCCGAGCGCGGCTATCTCTTCGCGCTCGTCGAGGGGAGCATCGCGCTTTCGGAGGATGAAACCCGAGCCAACCTCGATATCGTCATCCGCGAACGCTTTGCCGTCCGCGTGGGAGGCATCGAGATCCACGGCGCCGAGCGAACTCGGACAAGCCTCATCCGCGATCTTATCCTCCTTGAGGTCGGCGAAGCCTATCGGCCCTCGGTCGCACGCCGAACCCAAGAGCGGCTGATGGCGCTCGGGGTCTTTCGGAGCGTCGCAATCTCAATCAAAGATCCCGAGCTCCCGGAGCGAGTGAAAATCGTCGAGGTCAACGTCGCCGAGCATAAAAACCAATTCCTCGATGTGCGGGGCGGGATCTCAACCGCGGAGGGCATACGGACCGGATTTGAATACGGCATCCGAAACACCGGAGGTCGGGCGATCGCCCTCTCTTTGCACGTTCAGCTCGCGGCACAGTTTCTCTTTCTTAACGAGCAGCGGAAGGCCAACCTCGAGAGTCTTCCGGTTCGCGATCGGCTCGAGCGCTGGATCGGCTTCGGCTTGATGTTCCCCGAGTTCGCGAAGCTACCCTATGTCCGAACCTCGCTCAACGTGATGCACGTCCGCGACAACGAGCTCACCTTCGGGCTCGACCAGAACCGTTTCGATTTGACGATCACACGGAGGAAGACGCGCACCCACTCGCTCTTCTTCACGCCCGCGGTCGAAAATAACCGCATCCAGATTTTCGATCCGGACAATGAATATCAAGACCTTCTAGAGAGCGAGCAGGTGCAGACGAACCCTCGGCTTCAACGCCTCCTACGCGTACCGGAGGGGCAAACGAACCTGATGGCGCTCAAGACGGGCGCCACCATCGATCTCCGAGACAATGTCTTCAACCCTCGGCGTGGCTTCCATGGCGTCGCCACCGTCGAATGGGCCCGGACCTTTCTCTCTTCGCCCGTCGTCCGTCCCGATGGGAGCGAGGATCGCTTTTTCAGCCATCATCTTTCGGTCTCGCTTCGCGGCACCGGCTATATCCCGATCAAAGAGCGCGTCGTCTTCGCCCTTCAGGGTCAATATGGTCGCGTGATCGCGCTCTCGAAAGACTCCGAGACGTATCCGAACCGTCGCTTCTTCATGGGCGGCGTGGATACAATGCGCGCGTTTCACCAAGATGCGATGACACCACAAGACGTGGCCGAGGTCGCGGCGGAACTCGGCGATGAGGTGAGCCACGTCGTCAACCAAGGCGGCAATACCTACCTGCTCCTTCGGGGTGAGCTCCGCTTCCCGATCTATTCATCGATTGCCGGTGGGATCTTTACCGAGTTCGGCAACCTCTGGAGCGATCCCACCGCTCTTAACCCCCTCAAGCTTCGCCCCTCGATCGGGCTTGGAATACGGCTCGAGACGCCGATTGGCCCTATCGCGCTCGATTACGGCTTCAACATCCTTTACAACCAGCCAAGCCGTCGCGTCCTCCGCGAAAGCTTCGGTGCTTTCTCCTTTACCATCGGGCTCTTTTAGACAGCTGGACTCCCACGCGATTTTTGAGCAAAATGCCGCCATGGCCTTGAACAAAGATCTTCTCTTCGACACGCGTGTGCTTGAGCGCAATCTCCGAAAGGGTCTGCTCGATCACGAGACCCTGGAAAAGCACCTGAGCTCTCTCGCGAACGCAGCGGACAATGCCGACTTCGTCGACTATACGGCCGAGCCCGAGGAAGAGGCTGAGGCCCAGGCCGACGCCGAGACGAAAGAGGAAGCGGGCAGAGAAGCATGAGTGAAGAAGACGCGCCGCCGATCGACTTCAATATGCTCGTGCTCTCCTTGAGCACGTCGGCCTTGATGCACCTCGGCGAGATCGAGGGGGAGGACGGAAAGCGTGATGCGCCGAACCTCCCGCTCGCGCGTCAAACCATCGAGCTTCTCCTGATTCTTGACGAGAAGACGAAAGGCAATCTCACGGGCGAAGAGGAGCGCCTCCTAAGCGGAGTACTCTACGAGCTTCGCCTCAAATACGCCGAAGCGCGCGGCTAGACCGCTCGCTGGATGATGGGGGCGAGGACTCCGCGTGAATGAGACGCCGTCTGAATGAGACGCCTCTCAGCGGCGCCGCGGCGGCCTCTGAGCCGGTCCCTTCGGGATGGGGACGGGCACGAGTGCGGGCTCGGGCGCGAGTAGCTCAGCGAAATCCTCGACGAAGGACTCGACCGCGTCTTGGATGGCGTCTTTGACGTCTTTGATCCCGTCTTGGAGGCGCTCGGCGAGGGGTTTACCCTTCTTTTTCTCGTTAGCGCTCATATCTCCATCATGCGAATGTAGTCCATGCCTGTCAATGGTGGGCCCCGAAGTCTGCTCTGCATTGGCGCTCGACGCGTGGAGCGCCTCCACGACACCCTCTTCAGCCGCTCAAACGCGCCCTCGAAAACCGCTGCATGGGAGCTCATCCAGCGCCGGTGCTTTCGGACTCGAGCGATGCGGAAGATGAGGTCGCGCTCTTTGAGGTAGACGATGCCGACCGCTTCGCCGGCTTCCTTCCGGGTGAAGGGCCCAGCGGGGGCTGCCGAATCGCCTCTTGTGTGCTCTCGGAGCCGCCGAATGCTGGGCCAGCTTGCTGCGTCGATCACGTGGCTTCCCACCCGGCCCTCAAAAAGAAGATTCCTCCGAGATAAAACCGCATAATGCGCTCATGACCTCGAAGAAGCCCGAGCGAAGATCCGAGAGCGCGAACCCAAACGCTCCGGCGCAGTTGGAGAGCCAGCACATCCACCTCATCGGCGTCGCGGGGACGGGCATGGGCGCGCTCGCGGGGCTCCTCGTCCGTCGGGGACATCGCGTCACGGGCTCCGATACCGCGTTCCATCCGCCCATCGGCCCCGCCCTCGAGGCCTGGGGTGTCGAGACACGGCCCGGATGGGATCCCAAGAACCTCGAACCGGCGCCCGATCTTGTCATCGTCGGCAACGTCTCCCGCCGCGAAAACCCCGAGGCACGCTATGCCATCGATAGCGGCATCCCGTACGACTCGATGCCGGGCGCACTCGAACGTTTCTTCCTCAGCGATCGGCCGAGCTTTGTCGTCGCGGGGACGCACGGCAAGACCACCACGACGAGCCTCACGGCCTTCCTCCTTCACGCTCTCGGCGGCGATCCAGGCTTTCTCGTCGGAGGCATCCCGCTCGACTTCGGTGAGAGCTTCGCGCTTGGCGCTCCGAACGCGCCCTTCGTCATCGAAGGAGATGAATACGATAGCGCCTTCTTCGAGAAGTCTCCGAAGTTCCTCCGCTATGCTCCCGATGCGGCGATTCTCACCTCGGCCGAGTACGATCACGTCGATATCTATCCCGACGAGGAGAGCTATCTCGAGGCGTTCCGACGCTTTATCGCGCTTCTTCCACCCGACGGATATCTCATTGCCTTTGCGGGCGATCCACGCGTTCGGGAGCTCGCAAAAGAAGCGCGCTCAGCGGTCTATTTCTACGCGACCGATCGGGACGATACAGGCGGGCTCGCTCCGGATTTTCTGATCGCCAAAGGTGCCGCGGGTCAGTTTGAGCTCTTTGGTCAAGGGAGTCTTCTCGGCCGTGGACGCACGAGCCTCACCGGCCTCCATAACCTCCGAAATATCGCCGCCTCGCTCGCGCTCGTTTCGCTTGCAGGCGGAGTCGATCTACGTGCAGCCATCGACGCAGTCACTCGCTTTGGCGGGGTGAAACGCCGGCAAGAGCTCCGCGGCATCGCTCAAGGCGTTCGCGTGTACGACGATTTTGCGCATCATCCGACAGCCGTCCTCGAGACCCTTCAAGGGCTCCGCGAGCTCCATCCCGAAGGAAAGCTCATCGCCGCCTTCGAGCCGCGGAGTGCAACGGCATCGCGAAAAACGCACGAAGCCGACTACCCCGCCGCCTTCGCTCCCGCGACGCGCACCATCCTCGCGCCCGTCGGCCGCGCCGAGATCGCGCCCGAAGAGCGCCTCGATCGCGAAGTCATCGCACGAGCCATCCGAGCCGCCGGGGGCGAGGCGCATGTCCCCCAAGACGAAGATGAGACGATCCAGGCGATCCTTCGAGAGGTTGCTCCAGGGGACACGATCGTCTTGATGAGCAATGGCCCATTCTATGGTATCCACGATCGGATCCTGGCGGCGCTCACAGCGCTCGACCTGCGTTCCTAAGCGAGGACTCTTCGGGGCATCTCGCCCCCATATTTCAAAGGCACGGGAGGACCTCCATCATCCAAGGGGGGCATCCCCAGCCTGATGAGATATGCTCGCGCTTCATCCTTCCGGAGTTCCCTCATCCATGAGTCAACACAGCTTGGAGACCCTCTCATCATCCTCGTTCGATATTGTGATCGCGGGCGGAGGTCTCGCCGGCCTCACCCTCGCGCGTCAGCTGCGGCGCGCGCATCCATCGCTCAGCGTGCTCATCGTCGATCGCGAAAAGGGACCGCTCCCCGAGGCAACTCATAAAGTAGGGGAATCGAGTGTGGAACTCGGTTCGCGTTATCTCGAGACGATCGGACTCCGCGACTATCTCGTCAAAAATCACATCTTCAAATTTGGTCTCCGTTTTTTTCCTGGAGGTGGGGAGCTGCCCATCCACGAGCGCATGGAGATCGGCCCTGCCCAAGAGCCTATCGTCCCGTCCTACCAGCTGGATCGCGGTCGCTTTGAAAACGATCTGCGCCGCATGATCGTCGAGGAGGATGGCGCGGTCTTCCTTGAGGGCGTGAAGGTCGAAAACATCGAGCTCGGGACCGGCGGTGAGAGGCACCGAGCGCTCCTCTCCTCGGGCGAGATGGAACGCGAGATCGATGCGCGATGGTTCATCGACGCCACGGGACGCTCGGCCGTGCTCAGGCGAGATCTCAAGCTTACACGAGGGAGCGGCCATACGGCCCACTCTGGATGGTTCCGCGTCAAGGGCAGGGTCGATATCACTGCGTTCTCCCCGAACGACAAGCGATGGACCGAAGCCGCTTGGGCCGAGCATCGTTGGCGCTCGACCAACCACTTGATGGGCAACGGTTATTGGGTGTGGATCATCCCTCTGTCGTCTGGAAATACGAGCATCGGCGCCGTCGTCCACGAGCCTCCGCACTCCTTTGATAAGGTCCGCACGCTCGAGCGCACCCGCGCCTTCATCCAAGAGCACGAGCCGCGCCTTTACGAGATCCTCGAAGGTTATGAGGTCCTCGATTTCCGTACGGTGAAGAGCTACGCGAACAATATCGCGCGCGGATGGTCGGCCGATCGTTGGGCCCTCGTCGGCGAAGCCGGCGCGTTCGTCGATCCGCTTTACAGCCCCGGCACGGATTTCATCGCCTTCGCCAACTCCTTTACAGAGGAGATGATCCGCGCCGATCTTGCAGGCGAGGATCTCGAGGTGCGCGCGCGAGAGCTGAGCATGCAATATCGTTCGCTCGTCTCGGGGAGTACCGACATCTACCGCCGCGCGGCGCCCGTTTATGGGCATCCACGCGCCATGCACATGAAGGTCTATTGGGATAACTTCTCCTATTGGTCCTATCCCTGCCAGTTCTATATGCAGGAGCTTTACCGCCTCACGGGCGAAAAGCTCACGGCCGTGAGCCTCGTCGGTCAGCGCTACGTCGAGCTGTCGAACTACGTGCAAAAGATGCTCGCCGCTTGGGCGTCGCTTAAGCAGGAGCGCCCCAAAGGAAGCTTCGGCGGGATGCCGCATTTCCCCTCGGTCCTGATCGACGCGCATATGAACCTCAGAAACGAGCTGAGCCCCGATGAGGCGCTGGAATACATGAGGTCTCAGCTCGTCCTCGCCGAGGAGATCGTGAGCGAGATCGCGATCCGCGTCGCCTTCGAGGTGGGGGATGCTCTGCTCGACGCGTGGATCGAGCAGAGCGAGCTCAAGACCTTCAACCTTCGCCTCTCCTCCGCGCGCATCGCGAGCGAGCCACTTCGCGGCCTCGCACGTCGTCGGGCGCTCAGTGAGATCGAGCGCGATCTCGAGCGGACGCTCGGTCGCGGTGAGAGCAACTCAAGTGAAGGCGCCGTCCGCGAGCGCCTCGCCCACCTCATCGTCGACGATCTCGGCGCTCGGGTGGTCCAATGAGCGCGCCGGGCATCGAAAGCGCCCCGCCTGCGGCTCAACGCCTGCTCGAACTTCTCGCCGGCAAGTGGGTGAGCGCGGCCCTCAGTGCGTGCGCAGAGCTCGGCATCCCCGACCTTCTTGCAGAAAAGCCGATGAGCGCCGAGGAGCTCGCAGAAAGGCTGGGGGTTGAGGCCGCGGCTGTGACGCGCGTTCTCGAGCTGCTGGTCTCGCGGGCCATCTTCTCCGTCGATCGACAAGGCCGGTTCTCGCTGACCGAGACGGGAGAAGCGCTCCGCTCCGATGGCCTCGGCAAGCTCGCCGTGCTCTCCGGCTCGCGGCTCATGTGGGATCCATTCTCGCGTCTTGCCGACTCGCTGCGTAAGCGGCGGGCGGCTTTCGAACTTCACCACGGCGCACCCCTGTTCGAACATCTCGAACAATCGCCTTCGGACGCAACGCTCTATCACGAAGCCATCGACGCCTTCACTCGGGTCGAAGCGAAGGCCATCGCGTCCACCCTCGACCTGTCGGATGTCGAGCACTTCGTCGATGTTGGAGGAGGACGCGGCACACTCCTGGTCGAGCTCCTCGAGCGTTATCCAAGAGCCCGCGGCACCCTCCTCGATCTGGAATCTGCCGCGCGGAGCGCGAAGGAGCAGATCGACTCACGCGGGCTCGGCGATCGCTGCACCGCAGTTTGCGGCGATTTCTTCGAGACACTCCCCGAAGGGGCCGATCTCTACATCCTCAAGCATATCCTCCACAATTGGCCCGATGATGCGGCGGCATCGCTCCTCGATCGTGTTCGCTCCGCGCTCGCGCCCGACGGACGAATCCTCGTGATCGACGGCGTGCTCCTCCCGCCGGCCTACGGTGATGCAACTCGCCTGCTCGATCTCGAGATGTTCGCTCTTTTTTATTCCGCTCGCGAACGCTCAAAGCCCGCGCTCCGAAAGCTATTTCACGGCGCAGGACTTCGAATCGAAAGCACCCACGAGCTCCTTGGGACGGCGCGCGTCTTCGTACTGAAACAGCGCGGCTCTGCTGCGCCCTGAGTGCCGACACATCCAAGCGTATGGACGTGCCGGCGCTGCGAGCACGTGAGCGTTCATTCAGGCGGTTTTTCGGCGTGAAAAAGCGTGAGCGTCGCCTCGGCGATCTTCTCTCCCTCGCGCCACGCTTTACAGGAGAAATGACTCAAGCTTTCCGAGCCTCGGATGCGTTCGACATCGAACGTGAGCGCATCGCCCACGGCGAGCTCAGCTCGAAAGATTTCGAATGAACGCGCACCGATGATCATGCCGACGCGCACGCCCGCACCGCCGCGATAGGCTTCATATCCAAGGCAAGCGGCAACCGCCTGCGCCATGGGCTCCATCAACGCGATCGTGCTCATCCGCTTCGACCTCACGAAAGGCATCCGCTCGCGGATGCGCATTTTCGCGCGTGCCCTTCCCTCTTCCCATTCAAGGAGCTCATCAAGGAGGATCATGCGCCCCGCGTGGGGAATCAGCTCTCGAATGGGCGGGAAGGAAGCCATTTAATCACCCCGAAATAGTTCGGCAATGAAGCCTCGACCCTTGCCACGATCGAGTCGAATTCGTCCTTCGCGTCCCTCGGCGAGCGCGACGAGGAGATCGAGGATGCCGACGACGGGGCTCTTCGAGAGCGCGAGGCTGATCTCAGGCGGTTCGAGAAGGTCTTTGTTTGATGCGGCGGATTCGTCCGGCCCCATGCCCATCAGACGGAGGCGCATGGACCCCGGAGGCGCCTCTTCAGGATGCACGAGTGCGATCGCCCCCGCGAGGAGTGCCCAATGGTATTCCTCGGGGACAAGGTCCTCGGGTGCGCCCTCTTCGGCGCAGCAAACGATCGCTGGCACGCGATCGGCGTGGATAAGCCCGAGCGCCTCGAGGATGCTCATCGCAGGCGTATCGAAATCGGCCCCGAGCGAGGTCGTGAAGCCGCGATTCTTCCCGCTAATCGAAATCAGCCCCGAGGCCGTATTGTGAACGCTCGTCACAAAGCGCATCGGCGAAACCGGTTCGTGCGTGCGAAACATTTGGTCCAGGAGCGAGAGCATCGTCCCCGCTTCGCCAAGCGCCGAGCCAAAGACCGAGGCGATCGATGCAGGGTCGAGTCCGCTCGCAGCCATGGCCTCAGCATACGCATCCGCCATGGCGCGAGTCAGCGTGCTTGCGCGTCGCCGGGTACGTGCGTCAAGGAAGCGACCGCCCGGGAGCTGAGGCTCGGCAGAAACCTCCCCCTTTCGAAAGGCCTCAAGATCCGGATGGAACGCTGTATAGAGGCCTAGTCCGACCACGGCCGCGTCAAGTGCTCCGCTCATACCGCCCTCAAACACACGCTGATGTTGTTTCCGCCGAAGGCGAAGGAGTTGCTCAGAACGCGGCGCGGGGCGCTCCTTTCGTTCTCGAGTACGATGCGCGCCTCAACGGCAGGGTCGACAGGTCCCGCGAAGAGCGAGGCAGGGATCTCGCCCCGGAGCAGCGTCATGATCGAAAAGATCGCCTCTGTTGCCCCTGCGGCGCCGAGCGTATGTCCCGTATAACCTTTGGTTGAGATCACCGGGATCTCCCTCCCGAAGAGGTCAACGATCGCACGCGACTCGGCTTTATCGTTGAGCTGCGTTCCGGTCCCATGCGCGTTGATGTGGTCGACCTCCGAGGGCTCGACCCCGGCGAAGGCGAGCGCCCTCTCCATCGCGAGCTTTGCCCCAAGGCCCTCCGGATGCGGCGCGGAGATATGGTAGGCGTCGGAGCTCTCGCCGACGCCCTCAAGGAGCGCCATTGCATCACCGCTTCTTTCGACGAGAAGCAACGCGCCTCCCTCGCCGATGTTCAGACCCCGCCGCTCCGACGAAAAAGGCTTGGCTCGCTCATTGGAGAGCGCATCGAGCGAGTGAAAGCCCATCAACGTCATCTCGCAGAGCGTATCGACGCCTCCGACCAGCGCCGCGTCGATCACTCCCGCATCCAACAGGCGCGAGGCCGTGGCGAGGGGCTTTGCGCTCGAGGTGCACGCCGTCGAGACCATAAACGACGGACCGCGCGCCCCCGAAAGCTCGCGAAAAACGTGGAGAACCGCTCCGTAGGTATGGTGCTTGAAAACGTCGTAATCGTCTGGGAGTGAGCCGGCCGCCACATAGTGCTTGAACGCCGACTCGGTCGCCTCGGCCCCGGCAGTGCTCGTGCCGAGGAGGACCGCGATGCGATGAGGGGCATAGCGCTCGCGAGCACGCCGCAGCTCAGGCGCGATCTCGCTCACAAGGAGCGAGGCGATCTGCGCGGTCCGCGTCCGATAATCGGCGATGGACGGAGGGAGCTCTGGAAGCTTTCCGGGGATCGCCCCGACGAAGGTCTCGAAAGGGAGCGCGAGCGGTGGGGTCACAAGCCCGGTCCGACCGGCAAAAAGCGCCTCTTCGACCGCATCCCGGCCACACCCAAGACCGTTGGCGAGACTAAAGGCGGTGATGCTTTTGGGCGGGTGGTTCAAATGATTCCCTCGGCTTCGATGCCCTCATCAAATGATTCGGTAGCCTCTTCATCGTCGCGCCACGGGCGCTTCTTCGAAGCGAGGAGCATCTCTTTGAAAGGATTGCTCCCGTAGAAGACGTTTCCCCCGAGGACGCTTGTCACGGCAGGACGAAGCGAGCCATCGTCAGGCGCGTTGAAGAAGATATTATCTACGATTTTCGTGTTGTAGAAACGATAAACGAGCGCCGCAAAAGTCTCGTAGCCCTCGGCGGTCGCCTCATGACTGGCTCGCATCAACTCGGGATCATCCTCTTCGCCCCGCTCGAGCGCCGCCGCAAGCACCTCGACCATCTCTTTCGCCGAGGTCAGCGCGAGCGTCACGCCCGACGAGAAGACGGGATCGATAAAGCAATTCGAATCGCCGAGACAAGCAAACCTCGCGCCGTAAGGGATGGCATTTCGGAAGCTGTAGTTGCCGATCATCCGCGTCTCACCGCGACGCGCTCCCTTGATGAGCTGCGAGATCAGGGGCGAGGAGGCGAAATACTCATCGAGCATCTCTTTTTTGAGCCCCTGCTTTCGCGAAACGATCCCGACGCTCAGCTTTCGAACGGCGAGCGGGATGATCCAAGCCCAGCCATCGGGAATCATCATGATGCGGATGTCGTTCCCCTCGCCGATGAGCTCGATCGCCTCGTCGGTGAGATCAAAATAATGGGTAAAGACCGAGGCCTTTCCAAAATGACGATACGGCTTCACGGAGCGACGCTGGCGCGCGAGGAGACGATCCTGCCCGGTCGCATCGATGAAATATCGACCGCGGTGCTCGCCCTCGGTCGTCGCAACGCGGACCTCATCTCCCTCGACGTTCATTGAGAGGACGCGCACGCCGTGGATGACCTCGGCTCCAAGCGAACGGGCACGGTCGGCGAGGGCACGATCGAAATACGCGCGCTCAATCTGATAGGCCCCTCGAGGCGGACCAGCGAGCGCCTCCGAAAAAGCAAAGACCTGCTCCCGATTCGTGCGTTCGCACACAAAGCGGGCACCGCGCTTGAAGATGAAGAAGTCGGGATCGGGCTCAATCTCGAGCTCATTGAGGATCTCAACCGCGGCGGGGAGGAGCGATTCGCCGATATGGAAGCGAGGGAAATGCTCCCTTTCGAAGGCGATCGCCTTGAAACCGCGCTTCGCAAGAAAACTCGCTGCAGCAGCGCCCGCCGGACCCGCGCCGGCGATGATCACATCATAAAGCGCTCCCTCAGAACTCATGCCAAGCCTCCATCGATCTGAATGACCTGCCCAGTGATGTAGGAAGCGCGGGGACTCGCGAGGAAGGCGACCAGCTCCGCAACCTCCTCGGGCTCTCCCATCCTCCTCATGGGAATCATCTCTTTGACGACGAACTCTGGGACATTTTCGACCATCTCCGTGGCGATGAGTCCAGGCGCCACCGCGTTCACCGTGATCCTCCTTTTCGCAAGTTCGATGGCGAGCGAGCGTGTCGCCCCGATCAGCGCGGCCTTCGCCGCCGCATAGTTCACTTGACCGCGGTTCCCTCGGATGGCGGAAACCGAAGAGAGGTTGATGATGCGGCCGTATTTTTCTCGGACCATGGGCATCACGAGGGGATGGGTCGTGTTGAAGAATCCGTCAAGGCTCGTACGCGTGACCGCTTCCCAATCCTCGAAACTCATCGCGGGGAACGCATTGTCACGTGTGATACCCGCATTGTTCACGAGAATCGAGATCGGGCGGGGATCACGGAGGAGCGCTTCGAGGGCGTTTGCGCTCGCCTCGCGATCACTCACATCGAAACGAGAAAGGATCGCTTCGCCTCCGGCGTCTCGGATCTCGCGCGCAACGCGCTGGGCGCCTTCCTCATCGCTCCGATAATTAAGGATGATGGGATAGCCATCGCTCGCGAGTCGCATCGCGATGGCACGACCGATACCGCGTGACGCGCCCGTAATGAGCGCACGATGCGCTCTGGGATCGAAGCCCGCGCTCATCCACTTACCTCATCTCGACGCGTTGCGGCATTTTGAGCGCAGCGCTCGACGCTAGATGTTGCTTCATAAAAACAGCGACGCGAACACACAGAAGCCTCCAACCGGATCCAAACGCGGGGCGGGCGTTTCGTGGGGTCTCTTGG
This sequence comes from Sandaracinaceae bacterium, assembly GCA_012514415.1. Lineage (GTDB taxonomy): Bacteria > Myxococcota_A > Polyangia > Polyangiales > Houyiibacteriaceae > JAAYBZ01. Next base: position 5,961 of record JAAZAH010000311.1, on the reverse strand, counting down.
TTGAGCAACCGAAGAAGCGAATCACGACGCGCCGTTCACCCTACGCGGAACCATTGGTTAGCTTCTAAACCATTGAATGTACAGATTGGCAAGCGTTACGGTCCACGCGCACATCTGCGGGTCGGTCTTTGACAGAGAGGTCGCCCATAGGCACTCCGAGCGCGATCAACCGCCCCAGAGCTCGGGCTCGCCGCGATAGGGGATCGGCGGCGTCGTGCGGATGACGCGATCGAAATCTAAGAGAATCCCTTCGAGCACATCCCGCATCCCCAGAAGATGCCGTGGGTAACCTTCCTCATCGACGATCGGAACCACGGTGTATTCGGCCGAGTAGAACTGAGCGAGGAGCGTCAGGAGGGTATCGTCCATCCGAAGCGTCATGGGTTTAGGCGTCATTGCGTTCTCGACTGCATCGTCCATCGACGCACCGCTGACGCAATAGCCAAGCAGATCCCGAGCCGTCGCGACTCCAACGAGCTCGCCTTGATCCAGAACGAGGACAGCGTCCTCTCTCGATGCAAGGAGAATCCGTGCCGCGTCCCGGATCCGTGTCCCCCTCGAGACCAGCGCCGGAGGATGCTGGCAGAGCAGTTCGAGGCTCGATGAGAGCGCGTCTTCCGACAGAACCACCCCCTGCTTTGATGCCTCCTCCATGATGCGGAATTCCTCTTCGACGGCTTCGTGCATCTCACCCTCCCTCTAGGTACGATCTCTTAGGCCGGCTGGAGAAAACGCAAATCCGAAGCGGAGGAGAAATCGGCAGTGACCCAGTGAAGCGAGCAGCATTCAGCAAGGAGCATCGAGTAAGGAGCGCCGCGAAAAATGCGTTCATCTGCCTTCGCTGAATTGCAAATGATTCAGAGAGCCGCATAGTGATTTCGCCCTCCTAGACGGATGAACGGTTGCCGGTTGTTCTACGCACTCCGATACCTCGCCCTGCTCATCGTGCTCGCCATCTACTTCGCGCTCGGGCCGTTCGGCTATGCGGGCTTCTTCATTCTTAGTCTCTTTCCTGGACGCGATCGCGACAGGCGAGCCCGACTCCTTCAAACCATCATGCGGCGCGCTTTCCGGCTCTATCACGCCGTCGTGCGGCATCTTCGACTCATCCATTACGATCCGGACTCGCTCCGCGCCTCGCTCCCGAAGGAGCCCTCCATCCTCGTCGCCAACCACCCGACGCTCACCGACGTCACGGCGCTCATCGCGAGCATCCCGAACCTGACCACGGTCGTCAAAGCCCCACTTTTTCGCGCCCGGTGGGCGAGGCCGCTCCTACATGACGCCGCTCACTTTGAAGGCGACGACGGACGCCTCTCGAGCCTCGAGCGCATGCTCGACGACGCCGAAGATCGCTTGAAGCGCGGATATCACGTGCTCATCTTCCCCGAAGGGACACGCTCGCCCAAGGATGGCCTTCACCGGTTTGGTCGAGCGGCGTTTGAGCTGGCCACGCGTACAGGTGCTCCGATTACTCCGCTCGTCATACGTTGCGAGCCGCGTTGGCTGATCCGTGAGGCGCCTCTCCTCAAGCTACCCGCTCGCACCCCCAAGCTGACCATTCAGGCGCTCGAACCGGTATATCCCACCGGAATCACTAGTCGAAAACTGCGTGATATGGTACAGGCGCTCATCTACTCCGAGCTCTTCGAAAAAGAACCCTTGTCGAAGAGCTCCTCACCCGCCGAAGGATATGCCCGAATCAATCGAATCTCGCCTGAAGAAGCTCATCGTTGAGTCGTTGATGCTCGAGGATATTTCACCCGAGGACATCGTCACCGACGAGCCGCTCTTCGTCGAAGGGCTCGGGCTCGACTCCATCGACGCGCTCGAGCTCGCGCTCGCGATCCATCAAGAATTCGGCGTCAAGACCGAGCCAGACGATGAACGCAATCGCGAGATTTTCTATTCCGTAAAGAGTATCGCCGATTTCATCCGCTCCGAGACCGGCGCCGAAAAGCAGGCCTCGGGCGGCTGAGCCGCAGTTTCTCCACTGAACCTCGCGAGTGCGCGGCGGCGGGATGGTATACCCGGCCAATGACCCCCGCTGACGTGGCTCATTGCTCGTACTGCGCGCGCGCCGCGATTCGAAAGGTGGACGTCGCCCTATGAACGCGGAGGAGAGAGAGAAGGTGAACCATCCGTCGAGGCTCAAACAGGCTTCGATGCTCCTGGCCGCCGCCCTCTTCGTCCTCTATCCGGTCTTCGTCTACTACGCGATCCAAGCGGGGGACGTAAGACGTGGAGCACTTCTTCTCTTCCTCATCTACCTTCCGCTCGGAGTGGCGCGCCTGCTCTGGGGAAAGCGCTCTCGCCTCGGTGGAGTGCAGCTCATCCCTCTCCTCACCCTCGGCGCGATCGCTCTCTCCTATCTATTTTCGGAAGCCGGGCTCCTCCTGATCACGCCCACGCTGATCAACTGGAGCCTCTTCTTGGTTTTCGCCGCGACGCTTTTCACCGGTCGGCCGATGATCGAACGCTTCGCAAGGCTCATCGACCCGAATCTCGGCAAGGAGCGGCAGCGTTGGTGCTCGCTTTGGACTTACATCTGGTGCGGATTCTTTGCCCTCAACGGCGGCGTCGCGCTTCTTCTCGCGATGCTTGACGAGCGGCTTTACTGGACGGCGTATACGAGCATTGTTTCGTACGTCCTCATGGGGCTTCTCCTCGGCGGCGAGATGGCGCTCCGCTACCTGCGCTTTGGCAGCCTTCGTGAAGGGAGCTCTGGATGATCGACGAACTCCTCGCGCGATATGAAGACGGTGCAACGGTCGCATTCGGAGCGGCCGGCACGCGGACGATTGAGGATCTGCGCCGCGATCTGGGCATCATTGCGGCAGCCCTACCCGAACCCGAAGACGAGCGCTCGATTCTTCTGGTCTTTGAACGGGATCGCTATCTCTTCGTTTCGGCTCTCCTCGGCGCCATCGCGCGTGGCCATTCGGTTTTGCTACCTCCGAACGCGCGGCGAGAATCGATCGGCGATCTGCTGTGTGATGCGCGTGTCCTCGGGCTCCTTCACGATACGGGCGCAGGCCTTGATCTCAACGTCGATCAGCTCCTAGAAGAGCCCTCCTCCCGGCCGCTCTTCACCCCGCGCGAGGCTCCCGAGACGATCGCAACGCTCTTCACATCGGGGACGACGAGCGCCTTTACCGAATGGCCGAAAACCAAGGCGCAGCTCCTCGGCGAGGCGAAGATGCTGGGCGAACATTTCGGGATCACCGCCTCGGATCGCGTTCTCGGCCTCGTCTCACCGCTTCATATCTACGGTCTCCTCTATACGGTCTTGATGCCCCTTCTCCAGGGCGCGGCCTTTTCAAGAGAAACGCCGCTCTACGCGGAATCCATTGCCCTCCGCCTTCGCGTCGATCGACCAAGCGTGATGATCGCGGTTCCCGCTCAGCTCCGCGCCTTCAGCGCGATTGAAGCGCGGGATTTTGAAAGCGTTCGGCGCGTCTTCTCCTCGACCGCTCCGCTCCGCGAGGAGGCCGCGGCTCAATTCCTTGAACGGACGGGGCTACCGATCACCGAAGTGTTTGGTTCGACCGAGACGGGTGGGATCGCGAGTCGGGAGCGAACGGCGGGGAGCAAACTCCGCGCCTTGCCCGGAGTGGGCGTCTCCATCGACGAAGCGGGCTACCTCCTCGTCGACTCTCCCTTTGCGGATGAGCGCTTTGGCCGCCCCTATCGCACGGGCGATCTCGCCGAGATCGACGACGAAGGCGCACTGATCCATCGCGGTCGCGCGGACGGCATCGTGAAAATCGGCGGGAGACGTCTCGCCCTCCCCGAGCTCGAAGAACGCGTCCGTTCAGTCCAAGGAATCGAAGATGCGGCCGTCGTCGCACTCAAAAGCCGTGATGGGCGCGGACACCATCTCTTGCTCGCCTATTCGCCCGAACGCGTCAAAGTGGAGCGCGTCCGCCAGCACCTGATGGGCTATTACGAGCCGAGCTGTATTCCGCGTCGCATCGTCTCCGTCGATCGGCTGCCTCGCGAGGATAACGGGAAGCTCACGCGCGCAGCGCTGCTCTCGCTCTTCGACTACACGGCCGAGGGGCGCCCACTCCGCCGCGAACTCGAATGGCAGAGCGACATCAAGCTCCGCGTCCCCGAGACCTACCTCTATTACGACGGGCATTTTCCAGGCTATCCCATCCTCCCCGGCGCCGCGCAGCTGCTCGAAATCGTGGCCGAAGGGATGCTCCGACGCGGTGAGACGCGCACCATCCAGCGCTTTAGCCGGCTGAAATTCCTCGGGCGCATCCTCCCGGGCGACGAGCTCGAGTTCGAGCTCCGAGTCGCCGGTGATGAAGCGTATGATTTCTTCATCCGTACACCGCGTGAGCTCGCATCCTCTGGCCGCGTCCATCTGCGCGAGGGCCTCTCATGAGCCGCATTCACCCCTGCATTCTCATCCCCACGTACGATAATCCTCGGACGATCGAAGCCGTTGTACGCGGAGCGAAAGCGCACCTCGACGCTGTGATTGTCGTCGATGATGGAAGCGGGCCCGAGGCGCGCGCCGTCCTCGATCGCATCGCTCGAGAAGGCCTTGCCATCGTCGTGCGCCGGGGAAAGAACGGTGGAAAGGGCGCGGCGGTCAAAACGGGGTTTGAAGCGGCTGCGGAACACGGCTTCACACATGCCCTTCAGATTGATGGTGATGGCCAACACGATCTCGAGGCGATTCCGCGTTTCCTCCACCATGCGGAGCGCTCGCCCAAGGCCGCGATTTTTGGCTATCCCGAATACGATGAATCCGCCCCTGCCCTCCGGCGGAGCGCGCGTCGATTCACGCAGATCTGGGTCGACCTCGAGATCGGTGAGCGAGGGAAGATCCGCGATACGATGATCGGCTTTCGCGTCTATCCGCTCGATGCGGTGAGGAGCCTCCGAATACGAGGCGATCGGATGGATTTTGATATCGAGATCGCCGTAAAAATCGCTTGGGCGGGGATTCCGATCGAAAACCTCCCTGTCGCCGTCCGCTACCTTTCCGAAGAAGAGGGGGGACGCTCTCATTTTCAGCCCTTCCGCGATAATTTTCGCTTTGCCCTCCTCCATAGTCGCCTCTGCACCATCGCCTCCACGCGCCTCTTTCTTCGCCTCCTCGGCCTCGATCGGCTCGCAAGGCGTCTCCTAGCGGGCCGTCTCGGAGAAGGCTCATGAGCGAGGCGACTGCCGAATGGCTCACGCAAAAGGAGCGCGGTGCGATCTGGGGTATCCGTGCGGTCCTTTTTATGGCGACGCTCTTTGGGCGCGGGCCGACGCGAATCCTCGTCCGCTTCATCGCGCTCTATTATGCGCTCTTCGACCGGGACGCGACGACCGCCTCACGGACATACCTCGCCAAGGTGCATGGCCGCCCGGCGCGCTTTCGCGAGGTCTACGCACACATCCTTCGCTTCGCGCAGACCACGCTCGATCGACTCTTCATGCTGCAAGGCGCGCATCATCATTTTGTGGTGACGCGCGAGGGCAATCATCATCTGCAGAAGCTGACTCGGGAAAAACGAGGCGCGATCCTCCTCGGCGCGCATCTCGGAAGCTTCGAAGCCATGCGAATGAGCGGTGCCGAAGAGCGCTTCCCAATCACGATCGTCGGACACTTCGAGAACGCGAAGATGATCAACGCGCTTCTATCGCAATTGAATCCCGAGCTGAACGAGCGCGTCTTACACATCGGCAACTCTCCACTCGATTTCGCGCTCACCTTGCGTTCTCGGGTCGAAAGCGGTGAGATGGTCGCGATGATGGGCGATCGCATCGGCTTGAACGATAAGACCGTCACTGCAAGATTCTTTGGTGAAAAGGCACTCTTCCCAGCTGGGCCATTTTTGATCGCAGCGACCCTCCGCTGCCCCGTCTATCTCGTTTTCGGGATCTATCGTGAACCCAATATCTACGAGCTCTCCTGCATGCCCTCCAAAGACCGCATCCACCTTCCTCGAAACG